>JBJTOM010000474.1:0-2944 GCA_046074585.1 Planctomycetota bacterium
CCATTCTCCTGCGGTCTCCTCTCCACTTTCTACTCTCTCACCCCCACGCCTCCGCAACTTCCCACTTGCCACTTCTCACTTTGAAACGCAGCCCGTGGTGGAAGTATCCCGCTTCCTCACGGGCGCGGCTCGGGTGGGGCGTTTTGCGTCATGGTACAGATGGGACAAATGGGACTTATGAGACCCATGAGACGGATGGACAGCGCTCAGGAGCGGGGCTGGGCTCCTGATCCCTCGTTAACGCGGCTTCACTTCGCCTCGGCGACACACGCATGCCGTGGCAGTGCTGTTGCCCGCGGACTGCCGTCCGGCGGCTCAGGACTGGTCCTTTCAATCCACATCGCTGACCGAATTTCCCGGCAGAATTGTCCGTCGTCGCTTGCTCCCGCCCCTTCCACCTGCCACGATAGCGGTCCGCGCCCCTTTCCACACTCCCACGCTCGGAACATGTCATGTCCGTCCTGCCCCAACCGCGGTTTCTGCTGACTGCCGCAATGCTTTGTTTCACCGCCACCAGTCTCACTTCGGTGGCCGTTGCTGCCGAAATTCGGGACCGTGCCGTGGTGCGACTGCGGCTGGACGAAGGGGCTGGTAATCCTGCTGATTCAGGCAGCGTCGGCAAGGGCGCTGACGCCGTCACACTGCCAGCGTCCGCCAGCAGCAGCACCAGCGTTTTCACTCCTGGCAGTGAAGGTCGCTGCCTGCTGCTGGAACCTGCATCGCGACAGTTCATCAGCATTGACGGCAAGGGGGACACCAGCCGCCCGGACGCCGTCACCATCAGTGGTTTTTTTGCCAGCCTGCATCCGCTCACTGATGGCGACTTTCATGGTCTGTTCGCCAAACGCAACGGCAACAACGGTTCGCCCACCAACTACGGGATCAACTTTCAGCCGTCCACCGATAATTTCCAGCTCTACGTCCACGATGGCACTGGCTACAAGGTGGCCAACTACAGTGTGAAGGCCGCAATTGGTTCTCGTCGTCGTGTGCATCTGTCCGCCGCGTTCGATCAGGCCGATGCCCCGGGCGCTGACGCCGATGCGGATGCGGATGACGTTCGCGTACGACTGTTCGTCAACGGCGTTCCGCTCGCCCCGGTGAAGGCGACCGGTGGCTTGATCGAAGGTGCCGTCGGCTGGCTCACCGACACATCGCTCGCTCGCTGCGTCAGCGAAACACCACTCACCATCGGGTCCAGTTTCCCGGACGGCGAATTCACACGTCTGTTCTGCGACGACATCTGCGTTTTCCCCGAAGCACTCTCTGATGCGGATGCCGCCGCATTGTTTGCCGAAGCGGCAGGTGCCGCGGCCCCGGAAATCAAAGCCGAACAGGGGCTTGCCGAACCGCCATCATCTCAGCCCCGCATCGCGCAGACCAATCCCCACTCCGCCGAAATCGGCCGCACCACCCGCATCACTCTCACCGGCACTCAGCTGACAGCAGCCCGGCTGCTGGCTGACATTCCCGGAATCACAGCCACCGCGGTCGAAGGCAGCAACACAGACCGTGCTCTCTTCGACGTCGCCGTGGATCCGGCCGTCGCTCCAGGACGATATCTTGTTCGCTGCGTCACAAGTGGCGGTGTCAGCAATCCGGCGATTGTCAGCTTCGACCGGGTGCCCACTGTGCCGGACGGCACTTTCACCGAGGCCGCACCGGCCACGGCATTCCCGGTCTCCGCCGCCGGACAGATCAGTGGCACCGAACAAAGGCGCATCTGGTTCAAGGCAGCGGCAGGACAGAAACTCGTAGCCGAAGTTGAAGCCCGGCGTATCGGCTCCATGCTGGACCCGGTGCTCGAAATTCGCAGTCAGTCCGGCGGACCACTGGCGATTCAGTGGCAGCAGTTTGAACTGCAGGGGGATGCGCGCACAGCTGTGGTCATTCCCGCTGAGGGGCTGTATTACGTCGAGCTGCACGATCTGCAGTTCAAAGCGCCGGGCAGCAGCAGCTTCCGGATGATTCTCGGCGATCTGCCGCCGTCAGCGATTGCCTTCCCCCCGGTCCTTGCCGCCGCAGAAACACAGGTCCGCGCCGCAGACCCCGGCTCCCTGTCCGCTCAGCCAGCCGCTATCCGCAAGGCTGGCAGCGGTCTTGCGGGCAATGCCACCCCAGCCGTGCTGCCACTGCCCCCGCTCCGGGTCGAACCGGGGGTGCACATCGTGGAACCCGCGGAAGGCACCTTCGCCGCAGATGCACTTGATGCCACCTTCGCTGCCGCCCCGTTTCCTGCTCTGCACATCAGCGGCCGAATCGCAGCGGAAAAGGAAACAGACGCCATCAATATCAAGGTCACACCCAAACAGACGCTCCACTTTTCAATCACCGCACGGCAGTTCGGCTCGCCCCTCCGCAGCCGACTGCTGCTTTACAACGGTGATGCCCTGGTCGCCCAGAACGACGGTGAAGCGGGACTCAATGATCCGTCCTTCGCCTTTGCCGTACCCGATGGCGTCGCTCAGCTGCAGGTTCGTGTTCAGGATGTGAATCTGCGAGGTTCCCCGGCGCATGTGTATCGTCTGCAGATCGCCCGCAATGATCGCCAGGCGTTTATCCTGAACACGCCTGACACCGGAGTTCGATTGCCGGCCAACGGGTCCGCACCGCTGCGTCTGAATGTCATTCGCCAGTCCCCGTCATTCCGCTACACCGGTGCTATTCGTCTCAGCACCGCTGCAGATTCCGGCGTGGTCGTTGTGCCGGACGTGATCGCTCCTGCCGAACAGGACCAGCAGGTGCTGCTGATGGTCACGCGATCCTCAGCCCGCGCTGCCGATGCCGCCCCGGGCGAAAGCCTCCGCATCGAAGCCCGCGCAGAAGGGTCTGATGCCCCCTTCACCACCTCCGTGCTGGTGGGTGCCGAAGGCATCCCGACAACTGTGCTCACACTGCCCGGCGAAACGCTCGTCGCCGGACCCGCAGCGCCGGTGGATGCCAT
>JBJTOM010000475.1:0-1388 GCA_046074585.1 Planctomycetota bacterium
ATTTACCAGTTGGTCTGCCTGCGAAGATCGAACTTTCATCGAGACACTTCCACACAGTCCGGATTGTGTTTGTTCAGAACTGTTTCAAGTCGTCTCGTCCTTCTGCGATCAGCATTCTCTGCAGATACTCAACTCCGCCCGCTGCATCCGCAAAGGCTCCCTGCAGCTGTGCTTCGTGGCAGGACTGCAGTACCTGGCGGAACCAGACACCCGGCTGATATCCAAGGGCGATCAGGTGCCGTCCGAGGATGAGTGGCGGGGGACCGGCGGGGCCGACTTCGCAATCGCCCTGCTGCAGTACGCCCGCGGCACGGTCGGCGAACTCCCGCAGTTCAGGCGACAATCCAGCAGGCAGTGGCGGACGACCGCTCAGGTCCGCTTCAATCAGCCGGATCAACTGTGGCAGCGTGGCGGGGCGCAGCCGGATAAGCAATCGGCGGAGGGCTGAAGAGCTGAGCCGTGGCTGCGTGTGCGCCAGATGTTCGGCAACCAGCGGGAGCACGGGACTGATGATGGTCTCCGGAGCCCCGACACGCCGCAGAAACTGTTCTGCCAGAGGAACACCGGCCGACGCATGCCCCGGAGCCTTCCACCGCCCCTGATCAGGGACCGTGGTGGAGGGCTTGCCAAGGTCGTGGCAAAGTGCTGCGAGGAGGAGTTGAATGCGATCGTCTTCGTCAAGCTTTTCGCGTTCGCTGATGGTCGCCGCGGCATCACAGACGTGCAGCGTGTGAACCCAGACGTCACCTTCAGGATGCCACTGAGAATCCTGGGGAACGCCTGGGAGAGCGGCGAGTTCGGGAAAGAGGCGGAGCTGTTCAGTGGCGCGGAGCTGCCGCAGCAGATCCGCCGGTCGCGGCGCCAGTGCCCACGTACGCCAGTCATTCCAGGTGAATGCCATAAATCCTCCCCATTCAAGCCGCGCCTCGTCAGGAAGCGGACACTCCATCTTCACCGACAACCTGCTCACGCCGCGCCAACAGACCCCTCCATCGATCCACAATGCTCGTGATCTCTCTGAGCGCATCGGTGGCGGCGTCCGGTCGGGCGACGACCTGATCGAGGCAGCCATAGTGCTCCTCGATGCACTCGAGCAATAGTCGTCGGATGGCCGCTTCATCCGGCCGATCGGGCAGCCGGCTCTGCAGATACAGATTCTCCAGCTGCTTCTCTTTGTCGGCCGCCCAGCTGCGAATGTCGGCTTCCGTGACTTCACCGCGACGGATGGCTTTCAGGTGTTCGCGATCCCGCCGCAGATCCATGTCACCATGAAGAAGCAGCTGCTCGCATTCGTAGAGCAGCCGGACGATGTGATAGGCGTATTTCACATCAAATCCGTACTGTTCACGCAGCTCCACTCGCTTTCCCTGCGGCTGCCGTGACTGCAT
>JBJTOM010000476.1:0-2091 GCA_046074585.1 Planctomycetota bacterium
CACCCGCACGATTGGCCGCACGCCACTCCGCCGCTCGTGCAGATCCGCGAGCGTTCGCCCCAGCTGCAGAATCATCTCAGGGTCAGTGCCAAATCGTGCAGACTGCTCAGAATTCAGCAGCCGACTGATGTCCGCCACCCACGTCCGGCCGTCTGCAGGATCCGTCATGTGATACCGCAGACCCGTGGATTTGCCGCGCAACATCATCCGCCACGCAAAATAATGCCCCCGCTCCGTCCAGCCTGTCACATCTCCATAAACCAAACCACGCAGAGGCCACAGACAGTGGAACACACAGTAAAGACCAATCAGCACTGCTGCGAGACGAGTTGTGGGAACAGCCGCGGTCGATACCCCCGGCACCTCCGACGGCAGCAGATCCCCGCTCCGCTCACCCCGCACCCGCCGCAGCACCACCATCGGCCAGTCCGCCGGCAGGAACACTGCAGATAACGCGATCATGAACCACGGAAAAATATGAATTGGAAACAGCCACGCATTCGTCAGGTGGAACGTCAGCAGCAACACCCACGCGAACATACGCGCTGGTCGCCAGAGCAGGCCAGGCACGATCAACAGATCAAACAGCAACCCGCCCCACGCCAGCACCAATCCGCCGGATACGGCCATCACATCGTCGTGCGCAAGGCCGAATCGCTGCATCAGCAGAAACTGCATCGGACGACCAGACAACCAGTCGCTTTCCAGCTTGGAAAGACCGCCGAAGACATACGGCAGGGCCGCGTGAAACTGCACCAGCAACAAGGCACCACGCGGAATCTGCCGACTACCCGGGGCCACCCCTGCCAACACATCTATCGACCAGAGACGGGCCACAGGCAGACACAGTGACAGCCATGTGAGCAGCATTAGCAGGTAATAATGGTTCTGGTAGTTGCTGCGATCGATCAGAAAAAAGTGCGTCAACCCAAAGGCCAGCACGAAATTGCTGAACTGAGTCGCCAGGCCGCACGCAAAGGCCACGCCCGCGAGTGCCATCACGGAAAACTGCAGCTGCATCCCGTAAGCGGGCCACGGACGCACCCAGTCAAAGCCCGGCCACGTAAAATGAAAACTGTCAGGACGGCAAAGCAGCTCAGCACGTCCGGAATACAGATAATCGGCAGCCCAGAATGCGCACGTCAATCCGAGTGCCACCCGAAACAGCACCAGACTGCCGGCCGAAACCGGCAGCTCCAGCCAGCGGACTGCTTTTGAGAGTGAAAAATGACCCGCTTCCATCACGTACGCTGCTCTTGTCGAATGCTGTTTGCGGACGACACGCAAGCACCTTATTCCGGATCAGAAAATGGATCCGGCGTCGGCTGCGCCGCACCTTTCTTCAATGGCACCTGCACCTCAAATTCATTCTTCTGACCTTCCTTCACGTCCACTTCCATGAGCGGCGTGATGTCATCCGAATGACAGTTGCAGGGGTAACCAGAATCCGGAACAGCTGTCACCACGTGCTTGCCGATCACCGCTCCGTCACCGTCGCCGTAGGTCGACAACACAAACTTCCCGTCCTTGTCAGCAAACGCAAAGCCCGGCTTGCCCACAATCGCCGACTTCGAACCCTGAGCTGCCTTCGGATTGAACTGCACTTTTGCGAACGGCACCGGCGTGCCTTCACACAGCACTACGCCCGAAACTTCCGCAACCGGAAACTCCTTGAGCCCGCCTGAACAGCCGCTGAGCAGTACGGCAAACAACACAACTCCAGATTGACGGCGCACGATCGATACTCCTGATTGGAACAAACCCGGACAGACTGTCAGACAGAACCGAACTGCCCCGACAGTCCGTCGGGGCAGCCTTGTCACCTTCTGACAATCAATAATCGCCAATCACCATGCCGTCTCGCTTGTCGTGCAGGTAGTCATAGGTCAGCACGTCGATGTTCTCCGTGATGAATCGCACAGAACCGTCGCCAAGACAGAACTGAGCACCTCCAACGTGGTAGCTGAATGCGTTGTCGTCGTTCACAGCCAGCGCCATCCGCTGATAACCCACGCGCGCATTGATCGGGCTGCCCCAGCGACCATTGGTTCGCACCGTTTCGTCCTGTCCGTTGCCGTGAGACCCCATCCA
>JBJTOM010000477.1:0-19049 GCA_046074585.1 Planctomycetota bacterium
TGGCCGAAATCCGCAGCCTCAGCAACAAATCCGTCTTCGTTGATCATGAGTGCCAGCGAATCGCCGTGGTTGGAATTCGGAGCATCAAAAGCGGAGATTCGTACATTTCTCCAGCTGGCTTCAAAGAGTCGGACAAACGGCGGGAAATGTTCATGGAGGAACCTCAGTTGATTGCGGAAATGACGCGATGCAAGGTGCGAGTTGAGGCATTGCAGGACATATTGCCCTTTCAGTGTCGTCTCCTGGTCCTCAAGCGGCCTGATCTGCGGTAACACTCTGACCTGCGGCAATTGAACGTCTCGGAGTTCACTTCTGGCCGAAACTGAGCGACCGTGGTGGTCACTGAGCACAGCCAGTAAAGCGTCATGACCGGCCATCCAAAGGCTGAGCCTGATGCCGGAAGAAAATGTGGCGGTAATCTTCGCCGGGGGCAGAGCGTAGCGATGAAACAGCGTGGACGGGCGGACTCCGAGTTGCTCAGGAGTCATGAACACTCCCGGTTCCGTCACGCCCAGCCTCTGGAACTTTTCTGGTGCAGGACCAAACCGTCCGTGGGGAATCCGGTCGATGACTTCTGCCATCAACCGCAAGGCCTCGATGACTGTGGACTTGCCCCCGTTATTGGGCCCCACGACGACTGACAGTCTCTGAAAACTCACCGCGTGATCTGCAAAACCACGAAAGTTCTGAAGATGAAGGGTGGTGAGCATCGGACACTCCGCGGATCTGGAAAATGCAGAACGGGCCCCTTTTGAATGATGAACGCTGGTGTCATCGTGAGCGGCCAGGTGCCAGTGTCGCTTCTGCTGCCTGGTTTTGCTAATTACTGCGGGGGTTTCGCAGGTGCCGGAACGGAGCAAACTGTCACCACGCAGACTGCCGGGAAATCTTTCCTCGTCATCAGATTCGCTGCAGAACTGCACCAGCACCAATCCAACACCCGCCACGGCAGACATTTTTCAGCAAAGCATCACCAGAACGCTCGCTCAGCAGGACTCAAGTCAGCCACAGACAGACATTCGGGGAATGGCCGAAATGGATGATACCCTGCCGTCCGTCGACTCCTGTGCACTTCAGTCCCTGAACGACTGTCTCGGGCAGGAAGAACGGCCGCTGGGTGATGCGTGAGGGTGTCGAGCGTCGCAGGCTCGATGCCATGACGGAATTCGCTGGTGTTTATTGGATCGCTGCAACAGCAGGGCTTTGCCGGCTCTGGGCACAAAAGACGGCGATCTGCCAGCCGTTGAACGCGCGATCGAATGATGCCTGAGTTTTCGTCAGCACCAGAGTGAATCGACTGTTGCCTGCTCTCGACAAGTATGGGCGTATGGTGTCAGGGGCAATGATGCTGGCATGAGCCATCGGGATGCAGGCGGCCATACCCACAGAAGCCATGACACTGGAGTATCGGGATTGCGGCCGGATCACAATCGCTGTGCGGTGATACCATCGATCGAGGGTATTGCCTGAGCATCCGGAGTGACCTGGCCCCAGTGATGCTTGCGGCCGGACGGATCGCGCCACTCCATGTGTCAGTTCCAGGTTGAAATGAGCTCACTTTCTGGTCGAACGAGTAGCACCAGGTCGGTTGCGGAGTGGTGTATTGCAGGCGTTGCGGGTGGCTTCGCAGCCATCGTGATCATGGGGTGAAGTCGGGCTTCCGGTCGAACTCGGCCGACGACGCAAGATGCCAGCTGTATCCATTTTGCGCAGCGCTGCGGTAAATGGACCTGCTCCTGATGCCCATCGAGTGATCGCCGCACGCTGACTGCAAATCCGCTACTGAGTGGATGTGGAACGCGGTGATCCACTGATAACGCAACCTGCGCCGAGGTTGGCCGGCGACGTTCTTCATTCGACTCGGCGAGAGCGGCCACCAGCGATCGTTCAAGCGGTGATTAACAACGCCGCTGGGGTGGTTGTTTTTTGCTGCACCAGAGTGCGGGGCGTTAACAGCTCCAGGAGTTGTCATTCAGGAGACTCTGCACACAACTTTTCACCGCTCCCCGCACTCACTCGTTTCGCCGCAGCCGTGTCAGAAAAACGGTCGCCCGCGGGCAACCGCCCAATGGCGTTGAAGTTCCAGGGAATCCTGTGAACAGACAGATGAAGACCCGGGAGGGCACGGCTGGGATGGTGAAACGGTGTGAATTCCGGCGAATTGGGATGTTTTCAGTTCTGCTTGCCAGTTGACAGCTCTCACCGCGATCCCTTGTGCAGGAACTGTTGGTCTCTCGCAAAGACGCCAAGACGCAAAGGAAGGACAAAAGGTTCAAATTTCCAAAATTTCCAGCTTTGCGCCTTGGCGCCTGTGCGTGAGGTAAGAGTTGCTACAGCAAGATGCCTGGCGACGCGTCTGCAGGAAATCCGATAGACGATCTCAAGTGTCCTTAACACCGTTTCGTCACCCCAGCTTCGCCCTCCCGAGGTCGCGGCTCGGTTTGTGCCGGGCGCGGGCCGGGCGTATAAAGCTTCCGGCTGGGCTGCATCTTTGTCGCGAGTACGGCACTCAGTTGCTTTGTGAGTCGTGTTGTGTCTCGGCGAGCGGGGTTGATTTTCTGCGTTGGTACCGTCGCAGAGTGCGGGTGGCGAAGACGGCGCCGAAGAGTGCACCAAGGAGGTGTCCTTCCCAGAACACGTGGGTGCCGGCGGTGGGAAGGAGTCCCCAGAAGAGGGTGCCGTAGAGGACGGTGACGAGTACAGCGGCGGCGATGGGGATGGGGCGACGTTCGTGAACGCCGGCTGTGATCAGGTAGGCAGCGATGGAATACAGGACTGGTCCGGCGCCGAGGTGGAGTCCGGGTCGCCCGAGTCCCCAGATGAGAGCACCGGAGCCACTTTGCAGGCAGAGGAGAATCCGCCAGGGATTTGGCCGGGTGGTCCGCAGGATGAGCAGGAGCACGGTGAGTGGCACTGTATTTCCGAGCAGTTCGCTGAGATCACGGTGGAGAAAGGGCATGGTGACCAGCCCGATCAGTCCACTGACCGAGCGGGGCTGGAGGCCCCAGGGGTGCAGATCGATGACGAAGGAGCTGAGGAACACGAGCCAGATCAGGCCGACCAGTGTGAGGGCGCCCCAGAGCTGATCAAACAGTTTGCGAACGGGTCCGGGCATGGCGGGATCCGGAGGGAGTCGTTAGAGCGAATCGAGGAGTTCGAGGAGGAGGGTGATCTGATCTTCGCTGAGGGGGGTATCGGAGCTGTGGTGTCCGGATTCGAGAACATCGCGAAGATGTGTGGCGCGACCATCGTGAAACCAGGGCCCCCGCTGACTGACTCCGCGGAGTGACGGCGGATTGAATTCGGTAACTCCTTCTTCGTCATGAATCCCGACATCCACAATTGCGGCACTGGTGAGCGAGGAGCCTGAGTGGCAGTTGCTGCAGCCGGCTGACAGAAAGAGTTTCTGTGCGTGGCTGATGCGATCGGGATCGGCGGTGAATCCGCGGGCGAAGTGCAGGGAGGGTGGCGGGGTTGTGGAGCGGAGGAAGGCCGAGAGGGGATCGACAGGCAACTGGTCTGAAGGCAGCTGAGTCTGCATGGAGATGATCAGTGAGGTTTTGATCTGGTCTTCAAGGTGTGTTTTGCTGCCGGTCCAGGCCCAGGGTGCGGTGTAGCCGGTGCCGAGGAGTGAGAGCACTTTTTTGGGGGCTCCGCGATCTTCATCGCCGAAGGTATCTGCAAGGAGTCCATTGGTATGGCCGTCCGTGTGGCAGGAATGACAGCTGAACCAGCCGTCGAGTGACAGGGACGCATCGTAGAAGAGCTGTTCTCCGGTTTCTTCGGGAGTGGCTGGACGGCGTGTTCCGAGGGGAACAGTGGCGATGACGGCGGGGGCGGTGCCGGTGAGATCGAGCACTGTGAGGGAGTCATCGAAGCGGTTGGCAATCCAGGCTCGCGTCTGTTCGGGATTCAGGCAGAGCGATTCGGGACGGCGTCCGGCGGGCAGGCGTTCGAAGGGGAGATGACTGGCGGTGCGGAAGGCAATCTGGCTGGTACCGGAAATGAGGAGGAGAGTGGTGTCGTCACTGGTGACGAGCATGGCGCCGGGATCACCGGACCCGACGGACGGCGTGCCGAGTGGATACCGTTGTGGCGACGTCCGGGGCGAGCCATCGTATTCCGGTTCATCGTAGACATCGAGGCTGCCGTAGCTGCTGTTGGTGGCGGGTTTGGCGGAGTTCGTGGCGGTCTCTGCTGACGTGGCGTTTTCGGCGGGCCCGGGGCGAAGGAGAGATTGCAGGGGAAGTGAATGCAGGCCATTCTGCATCAGGACGCCCCAGAAGATGCGTTCGTAGGTGGTGAAGGTGCGGCTGTCGAGTGTCTGGCAGGTGACCATCAGCGAGCGCGTGTGGGGGTTGACGGCGAGTCCGCGGATGTTGTGTCCGTGGAGTGGCTGGTGTCGGACAATTTTCCCGGTGCTGCTGTCGACGACGCAGAGATCACCGCCGAAGTTATCGGCCACGACCACGGTATTTGCGGCGGCGAACACGACTTTGCGGGGTGCGAAGGGAAGGGGAACGGTGTGGGTGTGGTGGAAGTGGCCGTGGGGGTCGAGCTGGAGCAGTGTGAGCATCCGGGACCAGAGCGAGGTGACCGCGACAGCGTGGGTGTCGTTCGAGACGGCCAGATCCACGGGATAGCGGGGCACGCTGGCGGTGGCGACGGGATCCAGTGAGCAGTGACCGGAGGTCTCGCGATGCAGTTTCAGGGAGTGCAGAGTGTGGCGGAGATGATCGGTGAAGAGCAGAAATTCGCTGGTGGATTCGATGGCGGAGGGGGACAGGCCGACGTGAAATTCGGCGGCAGGCTGAAGGGAGTGGCCATCGATGAAGGAGAGTGTGCCGGTCCGGGAATTTGCGGTGACGACAAGTTGCTGATGGAAGGTGACATCGACGGGGGTTCTGAGCGCAGCGACGGAGGGGTCTGTGGCTGCGGGTGGAGGGGGGCTGGGGTCAGTGGGTGGAGGGGAGAAGGCAGAGGAGTGGGCGGGGACGGCGAGCAGGGCGAGCGTGAGGATTGCCACCGTGAGTGCTGTGGGTGCTGAGAGCGGTGGATAACGTCGCGGAAGCATCGAAGTCTCCGGGCGGTGGTGTGGGTTGGCGGTCGTGGCGGGGAGTTGGTGTGGGTGTGTTGTGTGGATTTGGTCCCGGATCCTACTCGAACTTGTGGGTGGAGGGCGAGAAAAATCCCGTGGAAAATGAGTTCAGGGGGTGGGAGGTATCTGGGCAAGTCCGAAGAGTTGGGCGATTGTCTGGGCGATTTGTCCGAGTGTTTCATCGGGTGGGAGCGTGATTTTCAGCATTCGTCGTCCCTGTTCGTCAATTTCTGCGGCCTCTGTGAGTTGTTGCCGGATGTGGTTGACGACTTCGGTGGCGGGGGGAGTGGCGGAGGGTGTATTGGGGAGCATTTGTGCGAGGAAGCCGAAGGCAGCGGACAGAAGTTGTCCGCCAGCGGCGGCCATGTGTTCGCGTTTTTCGACGAGTTTTGCGGTTTCGGCTTCGCGTTCGCGTCGCTGGCTTTCGTCGGAGCGGGCTTCGGGGACGGCACCGAGGAGAACTTCGAGTCGGGATTTGAGTTCTTCCATGCTGCTGCTTCCGAGTTTCACTTCGGTGACTTCGGAATCGCTGTCGAGTGCCGCCATAGCCAGTTCCTTTTTCTGGCTGATGGTGGTGAGCATTTGTTCTTCGAGGGTTCCCTGGGTGACGAGGATGTAGACGTTAACGGGTCGTTTCTGGCCCATACGGTGAGCGCGAGCGATTCGCTGTTCGAGGACAGCGGGGTTCCAGGGGAGGTCCACATTGATGACGGTATCGGCTGCCTGGAGGTTGAGTCCGGTGCTGCCGGCATTGGTGGAGAGAAACACGCGGCATTCGGGATTTGTCTGAAACTCATGCACCAGCTGCTGTCGTTTCCCCTGGGGCACACTGCCTTCGAGTCGCACGAAGTGGACACCGCGTTTATGGAGGAGGGGCTGGATCAGATCGAGCATGGAGGTCCATTCGCTGAAGAGGACTGCTTTGTGATCCCCATCGACAAAGAGCTGTTCGAATAATTCATCGAGGGCCTGGAGTTTGGAGGAGTAGCCGGGTGGTTTTTTGTCGACGAGAGCGGTGCTGTCGGCGGTCATGCGGCACATGAGGAGTGCCTGTCGGAGTCGCAGCAGGTCCATTTCGGTGAGATATTTTTTGCGGACGATGGAGACGACGACGCGGAGGTGTGCGGCATGCAGGACGGCCTGTTCATCGGTTGGTGCCACGTGAAGGATTTCGGTGTTTCGTGGCGGGAGTTGTTTCATGACGAGGTTTTTGGTTCGGCGGAGCAGGACCGGGCGGAGTCGCTGGCGGAGTTCATCGAGGTTCTGATAGCCGAGTACAGCGCCTTTTTCGTCCTGAATGCGATAGCGATTGAAGAAGCGAAATGCGGGTCCCAGCTGACGCCCATCGACGAACTGCATGACTGAGAAGAGTTCTTCGAGTCGATTTTCCATTGGTGTTCCGGAGAGCACGAGGGCAAAGCGGGAGCGGAGGCTTTTGACGGTCTGAGTGGTTTGGGCTTCCCAGTTGCGAATGCGCTGGCCTTCGTCGAGGATGATGAGGTCCCAGCGGTGCTGTTCGATGGAGAGGATGTCCTTGAGCACCTGTTCGTAGTTACAGATGGTGAAGAACGCTGGGCTGGCATATTGATCGGGGCGATCCTTTGCACCGCCGGTGACAAGGCTGGCGGAGCGTGAGGAGAAGCGGGCAATTTCGCTGAGCCACTGGGATTTGAGTGACGTGGGGCAGATGACGAGTACGCGGCTGATGCCGGCTTCGCGAGCGAGGAGTTCTGCGGTGCCGACGCCCTGAATGGTTTTGCCGAGTCCCATGTCATCTGCGAGGATTGCTCGACCGGCCCCGGCAGCGAAGGCGACGCCGTCCAGCTGGTAGGGCAGCAGTTCGGTTTTGAGCAGGGTGGTGCGCAGCGGGTGTGCAGCGGGGTCCTGGCGAATTTCGGCAACGAGTGTCTGAATGCGCTGCTGGTGCAGCTGCTGCTGAATGAATTCCTCTGCATCCGGATACACGATCACAGGTTGTCCGAGTCGTTCGAGTCGATCGATGCGGCGGATGAGGTCACTGACGTTGGTGATGTCGGTGTTGCGAAGCGGACCGATGATTTTTTCGATGGGTTCGCTGGTGCGTTCGGGGGCTCCGAGCCGCAGGGCCAGTTCAACGCCGTAGCGCAGGTGTACGTTGGTGTCTTTTTGTCGGATTTTTTTGGTGAGTGCAGCGGCGCCGAGTCGGCGGCGAATTTTGATGAGGACATGGAGAATGTGTTTGCAGGTACCGAGTGTATTTTCGCGGTAATCCGGGCAGGTGCAGTAGGATTCGCCGCGTTCTGTGCCGCGGAGTGCAACGCGGTAGGAGCGACCACTGAGGCGACTGGTGACGAGGTAGTCGCACCAGGCACTGGAGGGGTCACCGTCGAGCACGCGGACTTCCATTTTTTCTTCGCGGGCGCGTTTTTCGCGATCATGGAGGGCGGTGGCAGTCAGTTCTTCTTCGTTGAGGGGTTTGACGGGCTGTCGTTCGGGTGGCGGGGCGGCCAGTCCGAGTGCGATTCGGTTTTCGAGGAGGACGGAGAGTGCTGTGCCCATGTGTTCGCAGAGTGAGTCGCACCGGGAGCAGAGCAGTTGCAGGCGATCGCGACGAGCGTCATTCAGGCGGACGGTGACAATGGCGTCTTCGCCGGGCAGGCTGAGCTGAAAGGAGTCGCGGGAGAGCTGAGTTTGTTCCTGGATGTTATCGAGCGGAATTTTACCGCCGGCGAAGAGTCGCTGGCGTCCTTCTTCGCGGCCCCCGAGCAGTTCGCAGGCCTGCAGGAAGGTGAGTCGGGAAAGACGGTCGTACAGGGTGAGTTCGTGCAGTTTGCGTACGGTGACAGCCATCGCCGGGAAGCTCCGAGCAGCATCTGGGGTAATAGGGGTGTTTCGTGGAGTTTAGCGTTGAGCCGCGGGGAATCCGAGGAACCGGGGAGGGATTCGTCGCGGTGATTGTCGGGGTTGAGCGGATTTTTGGGCGGATCGGCTGGCAGCAGGCGTAAGCGAGGGGTAAGGTGTAGGGGGGAGACGTTCTTTCCGTGCGGTGCCGTGGTTCAGCAGTGAGTTCTGCAACATGCGTTTTTTTCTCGTAAGCGACGACGACGCCGCTGCGGCGGTGATTCGGTCTGTGATTCTTGACCGTGGCCTGGAGTTTCCTGCAGGTAATCAGTGCCGTCTGGCGGGTGTCCCCGGACTCCTGCGAACACTCAGCCAAACCCCCACCCCTGCAGAGGCTCAGACAACCATCGTTCTGGTGATGCCCGAAAACGCAGACGCGGGCATCGAGGCTGTAGCGGCCATCTGCAGTGGTCTGCCCTGTCGGCTGCTCCTGGCGGGAAGCATTGCTGACAGTCGAGTGGTGTTGCGAGCGATGCGTCTGGGTGCGGTCGAGTACCTTGATCTGACGGATCTGGGGAGTGAACTGAATCACGCGCTCGACAGGATCGATCAGCGGCGTACCCGGGCGTATACGATTGGCGTGTTTTCAGCGGCGGGGGGAGCGGGCTGCAGTCTGGTGGCTGCGAATCTGGCCTGTGAGCTCGCCCGAAAGCCCGGTTCCTGTGCACTGGTGGACCTGAAGGCTGAGGGAGGCGATCTGGCCACACTGCTCAATTTGAAATCCGCCCATACGCTTGCAGACGTCAGCCGCAACGTGGATGGGCTTGACGCTGCGGTGCTGAAGAACTGCCTTGTGCCGCATCCGGGCGGGGCCTTGCTGCTTTCGGCTGGAGGCGAGTTTCCCAGCTTTGTTCCGGTGGACCCGCGGGCTGTTCAGCGTTCGCTGTCTCTGCTCAGCCGTCAGGTGGAATTTGTGGTGCTGGACCTGGATCGCTGCCTGAATCATGTGACGTTCACCACAGCACAAACCGCGGATGTGCTGGTGCTGGTGATGCGACCGGATTTCCCATCCCTGAAGCGAACCCGGCTGATGCTCGACTGGATGGTTGACTCCGGTGTTGATCGGGCGAAGTTCAGAGTGGTGCTGAATCGCACAGGCTGGTCCGGGGAAGTCCCGGCTTCTCAGGTCGCGGACGGTCTGCAGATGAAGGTCAGCCTTGAGATTCCGGACGATCCGAAGCCAATGCTGCGGTCGGTGAATTCCGGCGAGCCGCTGGTACTGGCCGTGCCGTCGGCGAAGTTTTCAAAGCGCATGGTGCAGTTGTCAGAGGAATTGCGGGGGCTGGCAGCCCGGCGCGGCAGTTGATCTGGTCGGCAGGACCGGTGAATTCCACCCTGACAACGCTCGATTTCGCCCGGCATTCCGGGTCGCGGTGTTTTCACTGCCGAGCCGGACTGGTATGATTTTCCTGCGAACGTTCCACGGTGTTCTTCCCTTGAAAGTCAGCGGACATGGCTCAAAAAACGTATCTGGCAGTGGACCTGGGTGCTGAGAGTGGTCGGGTGATGGCGGGTCAGTTTGACGGTCACCGCGTCACCCTGCGGGAGCTCCATCGTTTTGGCAACGGCCCGGTGCGTCTGGGCGGAACACTCCGCTGGAACCTGATTGGTTTATGGACTGAGATTCAGAACGGCCTGCGAAAGGCAGCGTCGGAGCATGGTGCAGCGGTTTCGTCGGTCGGTGTGGACACGTGGGGCGTCGATTTTGTGCTGATGAACCGCAACGACGAGCTCCTTGGTCAGCCGTGGAACTACCGCGATTCGCGAACGGAGGGCATGCTGGAGCGTGCATTCTCCCGGGTTCCGCGGGCCGAGATTTTCGCGGAGACCGGGCTGCAGTTCATGGAGATCAATTCGTTGTATCAGCTCATGGCGATGTGCTGGCGGGACCCGGAACTGGTCGCTCAGGCCGCCCGATTGCTGATGATTCCCGATTTCTTTCACTGGTGTCTGAGTGGCAGCCGGGTGGTTGAGTTCACCAACGCCACCACCACACAGATGCTCAGTGCCTCTTCACGCACGTGGGCCACCGAACTTCTGCGAAAACTGGATATTCCGACAGCCATGTTTCCGGAAATTGTCGGGCCGGGGACACCACTGGGAACCCTGCGGCGGGACGTGGCGGAGTCAACCGGACTGAGCGGCGTTCAGGTGATTGCTCCGGCGACGCACGACACGGGTTCCGCGGTGGCTGCGGTCCCCACAACGCAAACCGGCCGCCCGGACTGGGCCTATCTGAGCAGCGGCACCTGGTCGCTCCTGGGTGTCGAGGTGGCCGACGCCGTGCTCACCGAACAGGCACTCAGATACAACGTCACCAACGAAGGCGGAATCGGCGGCACCTATCGACTGCTCAGAAACATCATGGGGCTGTGGCTGGTTCAGCAGTGCCGAGTGGCGTTTGAGCAGCGAGGCGTTGCGCTGGACTACTCAGAACTCACTCGCCGCGCCACCGCAGCTCCAGCCTTCCGATCGCTGGTGAACCCTGACCGCCCGGAATTCCTGCGACCGGAAGACATGACGGCCGCCATTGCCGCTGAATGCCGCCGCACGGGTCAGCCGGTGCCGGAGGATGAAGGGCAGTTCATTCGCTGTGCACTGGAGAGTCTTGCATTGAAGTACCGCATGGTGCTGGAATGGATGCAGGAACTCACCGGCGTCCGCGTGAAGGTGCTGCACATAGTCGGAGGCGGTTCACGCAACGCACTGCTCAACCAGTTCACCGCTGACGCCTGCGGCATCCCGGTCATTGCCGGTCCGGTGGAAGCCACAGCTCTCGGGAATGTGCTGGTACAAGCGATGGCCGCCGGCGATCTGGGATCACTCCAGGACATTCGCGAGGTGGTGCGGACGTCCGAAAGCATCATCGAGTTTCATCCGTCCCGCAGCGGTGGCTGGGAGGACGCGTGGCACCGCTTCCAGCAGCTCCGGTAGCAACCGGGGTGCCGGGCTCAGTGTCCACAACCATCACCACAATCGTCACCACAATCGCAACCATTTCTTTCACTGCACACAATCCGAGGAAGACCCTTTCGTATGGGCCTGTTTGATCGTTTGAAGCGAGGTCTGGAAAAGACCCGACAAATCCTGCGAACAGATATTCGCGACCTGTTTCGTTCCGGAGAGATTCTCGACGAGAAGCTGCTGGGGGACTTTGAATCGCGGCTGATTCGTACGGATATGGGGGTTGCGGCAGCTGGCAAAATCATTTCCCGACTGCGTCAGGACCACGGCGGTCGGACAGTGGATGTGGAGGCCATCTGGAAGACGATCCGCGAAGAGCTCACGGCGCTCCTGCGGGGTCAGAACGACATTCGCTGGGATCTTTCCAACCCGCTCTCACCACTGGCGAAGGTGGCTTCCGGGCCGACCGTGATTCTTGTGGCAGGCGTGAATGGTGTGGGCAAGACGACCTCCATCGCAAAGCTCACCAATCTGCTCCAGAAGCACGGTCATCGCGTTGTGCTGGCGGCGGGAGACACGTTTCGCGCAGCTGCTGTGGAACAGCTCACCATGTGGGCTCAGCGTCTGGGCTGCACAATTGTGCGCAAGGACAGCAATGCAGACCCCGCGGCTGTTGCCTACGAGGGAGCTCAGAAGGCCGTGGAAACGGCCGCCGACTACCTCATAGTCGACACGGCCGGTCGCCTGCAGACTCAAAAGAACCTGATGGATGAGCTCAGCAAGATTCGCCGGGTGATTCAGAAGGTCATTCCGGACGCCCCCCACGAAAGTCTGCTGGTGCTCGATGCCACCACCGGCCAGAATGGGCTCAGCCAGGCGAAGAGTTTTTCCACCGCCGTGCAGTGCACGGGTCTGGTGCTGGCCAAGCTGGACGGGACTGCCAAAGGCGGAATTGCTGTGGCGATCCGGCAGGAGCTGGGAATCCCCGTGAAGTACATCGGTGTGGGCGAACAGGTGGATGACCTCGAACTGTTTGATCCGGAGGGATTTGTCGAGGCATTGTTCAGTCGGTGAGGGCAGGCATGGTCGAAGTCAGGTCTGCGAGGGATGCACTCCGGACCGGAATCGAGCGGGCTGTGAACAAGGTCACGGATCACCTTCGCGGCGTCAGTCTGGCCCTGACCGCGACCCGGAATTGCTCGATGGCCCCATTTCGTGACCAGGACCAGGTGCACGTCCGGGAATGATTTCCATCGGACTGATTGATTCTGCGCAGACTCATTGATTCTGCGTGGACGGAGCGTTTTGAGGGCCTGCTGCGTGACCGACTGCAGGAATTCATCAACAGCCCGGATGGCTGATGTGAGCAGATCGCGGGAGCTGGCCGGTTCGAGGCGACAGCAGAAAACACGCGGAATCGTAAAGTTTTTCACGCAGGAGTCTGGTCATCAGAATCTGGTATCGCGCTGAGTAGGATGCATTGACGAATTCAGCGAAGACGGGGAAGTGAGGCGTCCTGACCGCAACGGGGGATGTGGAATTCTCGCGTTCGTTCAGCATCGATCAAAGGTTTCAAGGGAGGCTTGAGAAAGTAAACTGTTGGTTTTGTCGCAGATTCGGCGACGCGCCATTGCAATAAAGTGGTCGTCAATTTCATAGCCGATGCTGTTTCGTCCCGCTGCGATGGCAGCAATCGTTGTCGTACCAGTACCTGAGAACGGATCAAGGACGGTATCAACAGCGAAGCTGAACATCCGAATGAGCCGGTCTGCAGGCGATTCCGGATAGGGAGCGGGATGGTTTTTCGTGGATGCACCGGTCAGACCACACCAGATCTGCGGAAACCGTTCCCGGTGGGGCACGTGCGTTCCTTTTGGATAACGGTCAGGCAGCACAGCCGTCCGGTGCCATGGTCTGACAGGCACCGTCTGCCGGCGTTATTCTCTCGAGATCATTTCATCCAGGTTGAGCAGCAGATTGGCGGTCATGGTCATGGCTGCGAGATCGGGGGCCGGGAGTTCGGGTCGGGGTGTGGTGCCGACGGCGAGCAGTTTGTCGGCATCCGGAGCATTGCTGCGGTAATGTTCGAGGTGTTGTTCGTGGATGCGGCGAACAACTGCGAGTTCCTGTTGGGTTGGGGTGCGGGCGGTGCAGAGCCGGAAGCCGAGGGTGAGCTGGGTAGTGGGGTCTGATCCGGTGGCGAGCATGCGGGCGGCGAGGGAGCGGGCGGCTTCGACGTACTGTTCGTCGTTCATGAGTACGAGAGCCTGGAGAGGGGTATTGGTGCGAGCACGGCGGGCGACGCAGGTTTCGCGTGAGGGCGCGTCGAAGGCCATGAGTGACGGCGGGGGGGCGGTGCGTTTCCAGAAGGTGTAGAGACTGCGGCGAAAGAGGGCGTCACCGGAATCCCGTTTGTAGTACTGGGTGGTGCTGCCGACGAAGGCAACGGCTTCCCAGATGCCTTCGGGCTGGTACGGTCGCACGCTGCGGCCACCGATTTGTTCGCGGAGCAGTCCGCTGACGGCGAGGGCGCTGTCACGGACGACTTCGGCATCGAGTCGGAAGCGGGGGCCGCGTGCGAGCAGTTCATTGGCGGGGTCGATCTGGAGTTGTTCGGGGGAAACATGCGACGACTGGCGGTAGGCAGCAGACATCAGGATTTGTTTCATGAAGCGTTTCACGTCCCAGCCGGAGGAGAGGAAGTCAACGGCGAGCCAGTCGAGCAGTTCGGGATGAGTTGGCCACTGGCCCTGCGAGCCGAAGTCTTCGGCTGTTTTCACGATGCCAGTCCCGAAGATCTGCTGCCAGAAACGGTTAACGGTGACCCGTGCGGTGAGTGGGTGAGCGGGGTCCACGAGCCAGCGGGCAAGTCCGAGTCGGTTGCGGGGAGCGTCTGTGGGGAGTGGCGGGAAGATGGAAGGCACTCCGGGTTCGACTTTTTCGCCTTTCAGCGTGTATTCGCCGCGTCGGAGCACGAAGGTTTCGCGTGGTGTGGGGAGGTCCTGCATGATCATGGAGACCGGGACTGAAGCATCGAGGTCGCTGCGTTGTTTGGTGAGGTCATCAATTTGTTTCTGGAGCGGTTCCAGCTGAGCGCGACTTTTGGCGTAGACGGCTTTGAGAAAGTGGGTGCGAATGAGTCGTGTCTGTTCCGGCGAGCGTTTTTCGGGTTCGACCTTGATGGCATCACGCACGGGTTGAGGCGTGGGTGAGCTGGCGAGGGCTTTGTCGTGAGCTTCCCAGGCCTGCTGGGATTCGAAGCTCTGCGAACCCTGTGGCGTTTTGGTGACGCTGCCGGCATGGTCCCAGTAGACATGGCCACCGAACTGAGTGAAGGCCCAGCCATTGAGTTGTGCGCCGGGTTTGAGACCGACGTGGGCCGCGGGAACTTCGAGTCGAACCCATTTTCCGGCTTCCGGAAGCGGCCCCATGGGGCGATGGTTCTCAGCGTCTCCGGAGCCGAAGGGAATTTTGTCTGCGCCCCACCATGCGCGGTGTTCCCAGGAACCATCGTTGAACTGAAGCATGATGGTTTGGGGCGGGTTGGCGGGATCCAGCCAGACGTAAGCGAAGAGTCGGTCAGCTTCTCCGATTTTCAGGGGTGTGGCGGCGCCGGTGAAGAAGTGCTGGCTGAGTGCGGGGGCGGTGCGGCGGGTGGAACGAGTACCGCTGTGGACGGGGTGTTCGGGGGCTGAAACAAATTCCCAGGGGCTGTCTCCCTGAAGCTGGGCTCCGGCAGGGGCTTCGTCTTCGATCCAGACAAAATCCCGATGTTCGGCCGGAATCGTCTCTGCCGCCGGGCCCGGATCGGTGTAGGTGAACTGTTCGGTGGCGGTCTCGAGCGACATGCGGAGGGTGGCGATCTGCTGATCGAGTTCAGCCAGCTTCTGAGTCTGCTGGGTGGAGGGAACGCGAATGGTGGGTGGCGGGGAGAGGGCGTTGCCGTCCATCGCGGCGTCGGCGGCAGCATTGTAGAACGCGTAGAGCTGGTAGAATTCTTTTTGAGTCACCGGGTCGAACTTGTGATCATGACACACGGCACATCCGAGCGTCATTCCCATGAAGATTGTGGACATGGTTTCGGTGCGGTCGACGGCGTAGCGAACGAGCACTTCTTCGTTGATGGAGCCCCCTTCGCTGGTGGTGACGTTGCAGCGGTTAAAGCCGGTGGCAACCTGCTGGTCGAGCGTGGCGTTGGGGAGCAGGTCGCCTGCGAGCT
Source organism: Planctomycetota bacterium (assembly GCA_046074585.1). Classification (GTDB taxonomy): domain Bacteria; phylum Planctomycetota; class Planctomycetia; order Planctomycetales; family Planctomycetaceae; genus SXXK01. The sequence goes on from JBJTOM010000477.1 coordinate 15,102, forward strand.
GTTCGACGGTGAATTCACTGAACGGTTTGTTGGAGTTGAATGCCTGAATCACCCAGTCACGGTATTTCCAGAGTGATCGTTCGTTATCGAGATGCAGTCCGTGGGTGTCACCATAGCGAACCAGGTCCAGCCAGTACCGCGCCATGTGCTCACCATAGCGTGGTGACGCCAGCAGTCGATCGATGGCACGTTCCCATGCGTCGGGGGATGTGTCTTTGAGGAATGCATCGACTTCGTCCGGAGTAGGCGGAAGGCCGGTCAGGTCGAGAGTCACGCGGCGGATCAGTGTTGTGCGATCGGCCTCAGGGGCCGGGCGCAGCCCGGCTTTGAGGGCACTGGCGGCGAGAAAGTGATCGATCGGATTTCTGGCGACGACATCTGCGGGGACAGCGGGAATCGCCGGCTGTTCCGGGCGAATGAAAGACCAGTGGCCACGATATTCGCCGCCCTGATCGATCCAGTTCTTCAGGATCTCAATCTGCTGAGGTGTGGCGACCTTGCCGGTTGACGGTGGAGGCATCACGACATCGGCGTCGGTGGACAGGAGCCGCTGGATGAGGGGGCTGCCGGACGAGTTGCCCGGAATGATGGCTGCATGCCCTGATTCCAGCATAGCCCGGGCTCCTTCGGCGGTGTCCAGCCGCAGGCCCGCCTGACGTTCATTCACGTCCGGGCCGTGGCAGCGAAAACACAGGTCAGACAAAACCGGGCGGACCTGGCGGTTGAAATCCACGAGATCAGCGGCAGGCGCCTGTGCGGCAGTTAACAGTGCAGCGCACAAACCGGTCAATCTGAAAAGGCTTGAAGGAGCGAACATGGAAGGCACCTGAACCTGGCTGGAGGGTCGGCGAATGAAGGCGGGAGGATGGAACGCAACGGGCATCCTGATGCTTGGCATCCTGGAGAATCTTCCGGGGAAGTCAAGACCCGTGTCGGGGTCTGGGAATCGTTCAGAGGGAATCGGCGTGGGGAGGTTGAAAAAACGGTCCTGGTGGCCGCTCGGGGAAGGAGTCGCTGGATTTTCTGCCCCTGAGTTCCAATGCTGGGGTCTGGCACGTAATATGCTGCCCTGTCAATTACCGGTGAAACCCCATCGATCTCGCAAAACCTGCTGACGAATCAGGCACGACAGCTCAAAGTTTCAGCAGATCGATCAGGAGTGATCATTTGATGTCCAAGTGGGGCATCGCCTGTGGAGTTTTTCCGGAGGATTGTCAGCGGTTGAGTGTTTTCGGGAGAAGAGGGGCTTCTGATCAGCAGTCACGACCAGGAAGTTCCAGTGCTCAGTCGCAGATTATTTTCCCATCGGGAGGAGTTTTCAGACAATGGCGAAGAAATCGAAATTGGAGTACATCTGGCTGGACGGCACCAAACCCACGCAGGTGCTGCGTTCCAAGACCAAGGTCGTGAAGGATTTTGGGGGCACTCTGGAAGAGTGTCCGGTGTGGTGCTTCGACGGCAGTTCAACGAATCAGGCCCCGGGCGGTTCTTCTGACTGTCTGCTCAAGCCGGTTGCGATTTTCACCGATCCGGGTCGTCAGGACGGGTTCCTGGTGATGTGTGAAGTGCTGAACCCGGACGGTTCGATTCACGAGTCCAACGGTCGGGCGACGATTGACGACGACGACGCGGATTTCTGGTTTGGCTTCGAGCAGGAATATTTCCTGTGGGATCGCGAAACGAATCTTCCGCTGGGCTTCCCGATCGGTGGCTACCCGGCACCTCAGGGCCCCTACTACTGCTCCGTCGGTGCCAAGAACGCATTTGGACGTGAGATCATTGAAGAGCACCTGGATCTGTGTCTTGCAGCGGGTCTCAACGTGGAAGGCATCAACGCCGAGGTGGCGACCGGACAGTGGGAATTCCAGGTCTTTGCAAAAGGTGCCAAGCGCGCCGGTGACGAAGTCTGGGTTGCCCGTTACCTGCTCGAACGCACTGCAGAGAAATACAACGTCTGGATCAACTGGCACTGCAAACCGCTCGGCGACACCGACTGGAATGGATCGGGCATGCACGCCAACTTCTCCAATACCGTGCTGCGAACCTGTGGCAGCAAGGAAACCTACGAGAAGATCTGCAGCGCGTTTCGTCCGCGTATCAGGGAACACATTGCGGTGTACGGTGCGGACAACCACATGCGTCTGACCGGCAAACACGAGACTCAATCCATCGACAAGTTCAGCTTCGGCGTGTCGGACCGCGGTGCTTCCATCCGCATTCCGGTTGCCACGGTCACCAACGGCTGGAAAGGCTGGCTGGAGGATCGTCGTCCGGCATCGAATGCAGACCCGTACAAAGTGGCTGCTGAAATCATCCGCACGGTCAGGGACGTCCAGATCTGAACGATGCGAGCTCCAGCAGAGCAACGACCATGAATCCAGTCGCCCCGTTCTTCGCGTCAGCATGGAATGCTGCGGCTGGAATCGGGAGTCACTGCTGATCGTTGGAGCAATCCTTCGGTCATCCTCCCGGGCTGTTCGGCCTCCCGCCGAACAGCCTTTTTTCGTTGACCCGACTCCGCTCCGCCCGCAGGGAACCTCCCGGGGTTCGGTGTGCAGAGAACGGTGAAACGAGGAAACGAGTGATTCGCACACGCAGCCAGACCTCAGACACAGCATGTCTTGAGTGCACAGCCAGTCCACCCTTATGATACATGGCTCGCCGATACGATGCATGGCTCGCCGACCCCGCGTCCGGCACCTCAAAGACAGCGGCCGTCACCTGGATTGTGAGCACAGGACAGACCATGAAGATTCAGCGTATCTGGGTGGATGAAACGCCGCTCGAAAGCATCCTGCCTCTGCTGGCAGGGCGGGCCGAGTTGGTTGGTCCGGGAGCTGCCATTGAGAAGTTGTCGACCTGTGATGCGGCGCTGGATCCCGGAGTCCCGTGGACGGCGACCCGCATGGATTTCGGTCCAAAGCTCCAAGTGATTTCCCGAATTGGTGTGGGCATCGACAATATCGACATTCCCGCCGCAACAGCTCGTGGCATCTACGTCTGCAGTACACCGCTCGCCCCCAGTCAATCAACAGCGGAGCATGCGGTAGGATTGATATTTGCCACCGCCAAATCTCTCCTGCAGGCCGATACAGCAACTCGTTCCGGCCGATGGCATGCCAACTTTCGCTCCCATAAGGGACTCGAACTGCATTCCAGGGTGCTGGGGCTTGTGGGTGCCGGACGGATTGGCAGCACAGTCGCTCAGATCATGCGGTCCGTCGGCATGCAGGTGCTTGTATTTGATCCCGGGTTGGCTTCTGCGCGAGCGACCGAGCTGGGGGCTCAGCTGGTTCCGGATCTGCGAAGTTTGCTGGAACAGTCCGACGTGGTTTCGCTCCACGCTCCATCGACACCGGCCACACGGCACCTGATGAATGCGGAGCGTCTGGCGTGGATGAAATGCGGTGCGATCCTCGTGAACACAGCTCGTGGAGCGCTGGTGGACGAAGCGGCGCTCACTGCAGCACTCAAGTCCGGTCATCTTGCGGCTGCCGGGCTGGATGTGTTTGAACGCGAACCTGTAGATCCTGAAAACCCTCTGCTTAAACTGACTAATGTGGTGCTCACCGATCACATCGCCAGTCATACATGGGCGGGACATCACCGGCTATACGAGACGGCCGTAAGGCACGCACTGGCGGTGCTGGACGGGGAATTTCCACCTGCAGTGCTGAATCCGGAGTGCCACGGGCCTGCTGCCCTGCGTGTCCGCTGAGCCACGTTGGCAACTCGGGAGGGCGAGGCTGGGATCACGAAACCGTGTTAAGAACACCGGAAGTCGTCTTTCGGACTCCACCCCACGTGAAAAGGCGTGCAGTGGATGTCAATCCCCCCGGTAGCACTGCCGAGCCGTCGGACGGCAGTCCGCGGGCAACAGCACTGCCACGGCCTGCGTGGAACCTCAGCGGACTGGGAACGCAACGAAAAGGACCCTGAAACGGCGTC
>JBJTOM010000478.1:0-12170 GCA_046074585.1 Planctomycetota bacterium
TTCCTGACGGGCGCGGCTCGCAGGACGGGGAGGGGAGGGGAGGGGGCGGGGGCGGGGGGGCGACGGACTGGTGGTCCGTTTTACGGGCGAGGGGTGCCGGGGTCCTGGGGGTAGAGCAGCAGTCGGTCGTGGCACAGGAGGATCAGATCTGCAAGGCCGTCGCCGGTGACGTCTGCCACGACGCCTTCGCGGGGTTGTGTGCCGCGATTTTCCGCCTGTGACACCAGTCGCTTTTCCTCAAATAACCGGAAGTGAGTTGCTTCGCGCAGACCGCTGCGTTCATCGAACGCGACGATCGCCAGTCCGTCGATGCTGGTGTCAATGACCGTCAGATCGGTTTGTCCGTCACCATTGATGTCGCCGGTGATGACATCGGCGGGGAAGGCCTTGTCGCGGGTGGATTCAAAGGAGGCCACTTCTCTGAGGGACGCCTGCGCCACGCCGCAGTAGAGCACGCCGAATTGCTGACTGCCGAGCACGACAAGATCTTCAAGTCCATCACTATTGAGGTCTGCGGTGAGCATTGAGGAGTACTGAAGACTGCCTGGATCGATCTCTTTCCACGGGCGATACACCATACCCTCCTGTCGCAGAATCCGCAACTTTTTTACTCCCGTATCAACAAGGACGATTTCATCTCCGGGCTGACCATCCAGATTGAGTGCTGCGACACCTTCCAGCTTTGCGGACGCTTCGCCGGCATTGACCTGATCTTCCACCTTCCAGCCAGTGGCTCCGAAGGTGAGTCGACGGGCGAAATTGTCGCGGGCGGCGTACAGCTGTGAACCCCTGACGAACGCTCGGCCCGGCCCGGTGATGCCTGGATCAAGCTGACTGGTCTGGCTGGCGAGGGTGAGGGCACCGCCGTCGGTGACTTCGAGTACCTGAACGCCGGCTTTTGCGGCGCCATTCGCGATGGACAGGAGTTCAGGGCGCTGGTCACCGTTGACGTCCAGCGGGATCAGTTTTACGCCTTTGGGGCCGACGGCGCCCGTGAGTTCCACGGGCTGGGAACCTTCAGCGGGTTTCCAGCTGCCGTCGGCCGCACGATCGTGAAGGAGGTACTGGAGCTTTGCGGCATTTCCGGTTCCCTGGGTCATTCCCGTGACCAGTCGCGGGGCCTGGGCGGTCGGGAGCAGTGCGATGGCTGCGAGTTCCCAGCCTTCGGGTTTTCTGAGCAGGACTTCGGGGAAGATCAGTCGACCGTCGACGAATTCGGTGCGCGCCACGACGCCTTCACGGCCACTGATCAGCACGATCTCCTGGCGCCCGTCCTGATTCAGATCTCCGGCGGCCAGGTCGGTGATGCCCACGAGCGACGGAAATTCTTCGACGGCTCCGAGTCCGTCGACGCCGTTCTGGCGATAGAGCAGCAGCTGGGCCTGTTCGGGGTCGTTGATGACGAGGTCACCGCGGCCGTCTCCATCGAAATCGGCGATGGCCGCTGCGCGGTCGCGATTGGCCGTGCCGGGACCGATCCCGTAGTGGACGAGTCGTTCGGAGGGACCGTCGGGGCTGGCTGCGGCGGGCATGAGGCTGCGGACGAGGATTCGCCCGGTGCGGCTGTCAATTGTAGTGATCTCGCTGCCGGCCCTGGAATCCACCGGGGCGATGGTGACGGCACGTGGGGAGCTGCCGCTGAAGCTGAGTTCAGGTCCGAGCCGGCCGTCGGCTGTCTGCAGTCGGACTCCGAGTTCTCTGGCGTTGGTCTCACCGAAGACATAGCTTAAATCGGCTCGACCATCCCCGTTCAGATCTGCGGCCCGCAGCAGAGCCTGGCGGGGGGAGGTGTTGAGCAGTCGCTGGGGGGACTGAAGCTTTCCGTCGGCCGCCTGCAGAATGAGCCATGTGCAGTCCTTGCCGATCACGGCGGCGTCGTCACGGCCATCGCCGTTGAGGTCTGCGACGGTGAGCATTCCGGCAGTGGGTTCCAGATCCGGAATTCGGACGGTCCAGACATCCGACCAGTCCCGCACTCCCTGCGCCGGCTGAAAGCGAATGCTGAACTGATCCGGAGCGCCGACGGCTGCGATGTCGGCACGGCCGTCGCCGTTGAAGTCTCCCAATTCGATGGCCGCAACGGCGCGATCGAGCGGCAGTCGACGTTCTTCAAAGCGACGGTCAGACCCGGTTTCGTTGACCGCTGTGCCGGTAAGAGCGGCTGCGGGTGGAGCGGCAGTGGCACCGGCAGCCGCAGCAGCACCGGTGGGGGGATCGGCGGCGGGATTGGCGGATTTCTGCAGCAGCAGTCGCAGGCAGCTGGCGAAGTTGTCGATCATGATCAGATCGGACCGGCCGTCGCCGTTGAATTCAGCCGAGCGCAGATTGAGCACTCGCGCGTCGATCTTATAAACCTCAAGCCCGGAGAACCCGTAGAACTGTGCAAGGTCTGTCGGGGGGGCGACGGTGTCTGGTGTCGGTTCGTCTGCGGAGGCCGAAAGCCCGATTCCCACGAGTGCCATGCAGAGCGTTAGTCTGCGGAGCAGACGTGGAGCAGAAATGCTGCAGGGGCACGACAGTGGCATCGTGGGAGACTCCGGGCGATCTGAGTGTTGCGGTTCGTTTCGCAGAGCGAAACGCGACCATGGGTGTTATTTTCGGAACATGGGATTGTTTTTCTCGCCTCGGGAGAGCAGATAGGCGAGCAGATCGAGGACTTCGTTCTCGTTGAGTGGCTTGAGGAGATCTGCGGGCATGATGGAAACAGCAGAGGGCAGCAGTTCTTCCACGTCGGATTTGGCGATTTCTGTGATCTTCGTGGGATCTTCGGGGTTGGTGAGCACAGTGACGCTGGCAGCTGTTTCGGCGATGACGCGACCGCTCACGGAAAGTCCGGCCTTTGTCACCACAGTGCTGCCGCGGTACTGGTCACTGATCACCCTGCTGGGCTCGATGATCGCTTCGGTGAGGTCACGGACATTGAAGCGGCCGGCAAGCTGGGTGAGATCCGGGCCGGTGGCGCCGCCGTCTGAACCGAAGCGATGACAGATAATGCAGCGAGTGGCTGCGAACATCTTCTGCCCGTTGTCGAAGTTGCGTCCCTTAAGTCCGGATTCGGCGAGTGAGCGGACTTCGTCGAGGGTCCATTCCCGGCCAGGGCCTGCGGGTTTGGGGAGTTCGGGCGGGGCGTAGGGCTTGCGGGCACCGGAGGCTTCGATGAGCAGCCGATCTTTTTCGCTGGCGTTGAGGAATGTTTCATTTTCCATATTTCGCAGGAAACCCTGGAAGCTGGCACCGCCCGACCATCGGCGAGCACGCTCGAACCAGGCGAAGTAGGCTTTGCGGGAATCGATGGTCCAGCCTTCAACGGCGTTGCGCAGGCTGAAGGCGTAGGCGATCTGCTGCTGATCCGGTGCACTGGCGATGGAAGCGGCAATGGCTCCGCCGTAGCCACGGTTGCGGGCGAGCAGATCCTGCATGTCGTCGGTCACTGTTGGCGTGGGTTCGGCCTGGAGCAGTGCGACAGCTTTGCCGACGATGGTGGGCGAACGCAGGTAGATCAGCACCTGGCAGAGCTCCCGGTCAAGTTCCGGGTCACCTGCTGGAAACTGATTGTCGATCCGACTGACGAAGGCGGCGCGGACGTCGTTTTCCGGGGGGCCCAGACGCAGGAAGAGCAGGCTGAGCACGCGGAGGTAATCGAGCTTCTGTTCGCGGTTGAGGCTGGCGAAGTCAAGTGTCTGCAGCTGGCGAACACTCATGGAACGTACGGCGTCTTCCAGTTCCACAATCTGAGTTTCGGTGAGCCCGCGGGATTTGCTGAGCTGTGTGAGGGGAGCGCGGATCAGTGCGAGGAGTACGTACAGGCGGTCGCCCGGTTCAAAGGCGCCCAGTTCCATTTCCGCCACAGTTTGTGGCTGCATGAGATCGGCGAACAGCTGGGAGTGGTAGAAGGCGTTGCGTGAAGCAGCGCGGAGGAAGCGGTCGCCGCCCTGTCCCAGACTCTGCAGCGTCTGCACAAACGTCTGGGAATCGGCGGACGGTTGCCGATCACTGCCACTGCGACCGGCGTGCCAGCCTTCGAGTGTGCGGCGGCTGGAACGCAGGCCGGCCTGACGCGGATCCCGCAGTTCCGTCGGCTCGACCGACTCTGAACCCGTGTAGGTGACTCGATAGAGTTCTGACTGAGTGCCACGGCCACCGACGGAAAAGTACAGCGCCCCATCGGGACCGGCAGCAACGTCGGTGAGCGGGAGCGGTGTGCGGGAGACGAATTCTTCCCGGACAGCCGTGTAGCTGCTGCCGGCAGGTTCAATGTGAATCGCGTACATCGTGCCGAAGGTCCAGTCACAGATGTACAGGGCTTTCTGATACTTTGCCGGGAAGCGGCAGCCGTAGCCGAAGTCGACACCGACGGGTGATCCCGGTCCGATATTCACCATCGGAGGCAGGCTGTCGAGGTAGTGATTGGGCCATTTGCCGCTGCCACTTCTCCAGCCGAATTCACTGCCGCTGGTCGCGTGAACGACGCGGGTGGGCCGGTACCAGGGTGTTCCTACGTCCCATTCCATGTCGGCGTCGTAGGCGAACAGTTCGCCGTCGGCATTGAAGGCCATGTCGTATGGGTTACGGTAGCCCACGGACCAGAGGTCCCAGGTTTTGCCGTCGACATCCGTGCTGGCAATCCAGCCGCCTGGAGCGAGGATCCCGCGAGCGTGTCCGTTGGCATCCCACATTCGCGGCAGGATGTGATCTTCCGACCAGTTTGTGGGAATGCGACTGGTGTAGTCGGGGTTGGTGAGTTCTTCGCCGGCGTCGAACGGGGGCAGCGTGTGGTTGCCGCAGATGACGAAAATGCGCTTGCCGTCCGGGGACAGTCGGAGTGCATGCGGTCCATGTTCTCCGCCACCGCGAAACTGACGCAGACGCACACATTCATCGAACTGGTCGTCGCCGTTTGTGTCCTTTGCCCGATAAAGCCCGCTGCCGGGACCGCCGTTGATGGAGAAATAGAGGGAATCGAAGGCGTAGAGCATACCCTGAGCGGCGGTTGGCTGGATCTGGCACTTTGAAAAGTCCAGCCGCTCAACCGTGGTGACGCCCTCGGCATCACCCACCGGTGGGAGCGTAATGCGGCAGATACCCTTGTCCCCCTGGTCGCTGGCAAGCAGTCGTCCGCGGTTGTCAAAGGTGATGCAGACCCACGAACCCAGTTCGTCTTTGGGTACGGTGTACAGTTTTTCGACCTGGAACCCGGGGAGCAGTTCAAAGACGCCGGCGGGGACGCGGGAGGGCGCGGCGGACCCGGAGAAGACAGCGTTCCACGGGCCATCTCCGTAGCTGCCGCGTCGCTGGACGGGCTGGCCGTCGGTGGCGCCGCGTTCGGCTGCAAACGTCCAGGTCAGATCCGAAACCAGATGCTGGGGCTTGCCGTCGGACGCCTTCCAGGCGAGTGCGAGGACGAAACCGGCGATCCCGCCCTGATTGGCCACTTCGGCTTCGAGAATGTTGGGCTGATCGCCTGACAGGAGCACACTGGTGACGTTGGCATCCGACGGTTCCTGCCATTCCGTTCCGCCGGCGACACGGCGACCGTTGAGAAACACCGTGCAGGCGTTGTCACAGGAGACCTTGAGGCGCGCGGCAGTGGCAGCGGCCGGAAGTTTGAATGATTTGCGGAGTACGTATTTGCTGTCATTGTCGGGGCCCCAGATCCACAGGGGCTGGGGGCCGGCGAGCAGTTCGGCGTCGGAGATGGCCGGGGTCGCGACCACAGCCGGAGCGGCGTTTGTCCCGCGGGGCTGAGCTGGCTGGAGTTCGACTTTCTGAGTGGAGGGCTGCTGGGCGACACACAGCGAAGCCGTGAAGAGGCAGGAGAGCAGAGCGGGGAAACGCATGGGGGAGGTCCGTAGTGGGCGGAAAGGAGCGTGGATGGCCGGCAGCGGGCGGGGCGAGTCTGCCACACGGGGAGTATCGCATGGCAGGGCGGGAAAGAAAACGTCGGAGCCGGACAATTTTTCAGGGGCCGGCGGCTGGTGGGTCGGGGGGCTTTGCAGAACGTCCAAAACGGCTTTCCGTGCCGTTCAGAATCCTGCGAATGTTGCCCCGGTGACGCCAGATGATCAGCGCGGGGACGACCAGTGAAAACACGGTCGCCGGCAGAGCACGCAACGTCCATGCGGACTCACCCCGCAGCCACAGATGAGCGCCAGCATAGGCGAGCGCCGCGACGATGGATGACAGTGAGACCATGCGGGAGGCGAGCATGACAAGAATGAAGGCCACGAGCGACACTCCGCTGGACTTTGGCGAAATCACCAGCACCACGCCCAGAGCCGTGGCGACACCTTTGCCACCGTGAAAATTGAGCCATACCGGGAACATGTGGCCGGCAATTGCCGACAGCCCGGCGGCCACCATGAGCCACTCTGGTGGTGCATAGCCGGCAGCGCGAACGGAGATTTCGGACAGCGCTGTGGGCAGGAGCCCTTTGCAGGCATCCAGCAGCAGCACGATCACCCCGCATTTCCAGCCCAGCACACGCCAGACGTTGGTCGCACCGATGTTACCGCTGCCATGCCTGCGAATGTCGTCATTCAGCATCAGACGACCCGTTACGTAGCCGAAAGGAATCCCTCCGATCAGGAAGGCAAGCAGACAGCAGACAACAGCCGGCAGCAGCATGGAGTTTTTGAGCCTCAGGAAGAGCGAGTGAGTGGCAGAAGCCCGCGGAGTTTACACTCGTCGTCCACGGGACGCGAGCCACGAATTCGACGACGTGAGAGTCACTGTTCCACGCGTCCCATCATGACCTGCTGGCCGAGCACATTCCAGCGGGCACTGGAATCGAGCGGTTCGCGCATCAGCCAGCGGTCCTGGTTTTCGCCCGGCAGTGTGCCGGCCGGATCAATTGCTCCGCCGGTGAGTGGTTTGAGTCGACAGGTCCGTTCAGAACACACGACACTGCAGCATTTGCTGCAGCCGCGGCGCTTCGCTCCGCAGTTGCGGAACGCTGACATGGTCGACAAAGACAATACCAAACTTCTGCAGCCCGGGGTCTGAAACCATGTCGCCAGGTTTTCCCCAGATCATACTGTCGAAAATCCGGGGCTCAATCGCCTTGTCAAAGCAAATTTCCCTGAGCACCCCGCAGTGATCGGCCATCAGGCAATGCCTTGTAATGCAGCGCTGGACGGGCAGCGACAGCGGAACGCTGAATGGTATCCCGGCAGCCGCTTTGACAATCCACTCTGCATAAGGAACTCCTGCGGCGTGCCGAACAAGATCCACATACAGATCCCCGGGCGCTCGACGACAGACATCAAAGATGGCGGGTCGACCATCCGGACGCCGAATGAACTGCAGGTGAAAGATGCCGTCCTGAAGCTGCAGTTGCACTGATGTCCGCTGCACCGCTGCCAGCACTTCAGCCAGGGTATCAGCAGGACATGACGACATGGAACTGGCAGCGGAAACACGGTAAGGACTCAAATGATAGAACTCGTCATCGGCGAAACTGAACACCACCTGTTGCCCCTGCAGCATGCAGGAGAGTCCGTGGCGGGTGCCCGCAAGGTATTCCTCGATAACAACACGCCCGACCCGGGAAGTCGCAAAGGCCAAACGAGCTGCGGCAACAGCGGCTTCCAGAGTATCCGCAGCCTGGATCCCCTTGCCTCCAGTCAGGTCAACGGGCTTGACGATCACTGGCAAACCGAGCTGTTCAACGGCAGCAGTCACACCAGCCACGTCCAGACAGCCAACCGCACGCGGCCCCGGCAAGCCTGAAGTCCGGGAAAACTCTCGCCAGAGATCCTTTTGGTGGATCATCCTGCAGATTTCCGGCTTGTCATGACCGGGCAGTCCCAGTTGCTCAGCCACCAACGAGCAGGAGACCGCCGCGAAGTCATTGCAGCAGGCACAGACAGCATCTGCCCTGAACTCCATTGCTGCGGCCTGCACAGCAAGCGGATCTGAATAGTCGCAGGGCAGAAAGACGTGGCTGTACCTGTGCCCAGGTTCTTCAGGACGGTTCCCGGCAGTTGCCACAGTCCAGCCCAGGTTTCTGGCAGCCAGAATCAGAGGCACGTCCGAATGTCCGCCACCGGCAATCAGGAGTCGAGTCATTTGGCGGATTTCCGGGGAACAAAGGACATGACGGTCTCTACCACACCCTCCGTGTAGTGACGCAGAAAAATTGCATAACGGCTGTCGATATTCAGCACCAGCCGCGGGATCTCCCAAAGATCACTGGCAAGATGGTACACGCAAATCGCCAGACGCGGCCGACATCTGGCTATGGTCTGCACACTGCCCTTGATCGCAGCAAGCTCACTGCCTTCGATATCCATCTTCAGCCATGTCAGCTCCGGCAGTTTCATGGAATCCAAAGTTCGAACAGGTATCTCCAGCGTGCCGGCTGAAGAAATGGACGCCACACTGCCCTGCCCTTCCATCGCAGCGAAACCGATCCTGTCCCCCAGTGCACAACCAACCACCTCAATCCGCTGATCTCCACTGAATCTCTGCTGAATTCGCAAGCGATTTTCCGGGTGCGGCTCAAAACACCAGCAACGTTTCGCACCGGGGCAGACGTCGAGGAACTGAGCGGTTGTTGCCCCGTCGTACCCTCCCGCGTCCGCAAACGACTCGCCATCCTGCCGCAGTTCCAGAAACTCCTCGAAATACTGAAATGCCTGACGGTCCGTAAAGCCCTTCAATGCCGACACATCGTCGTGAAGGCGAAAATCCACCAGCCGATCCAGCACCTCAACCGACTCGTCATCCGCCAACTGTCCCCGCAGCCATGCCAGTTCGGGCAGGTGTGCTGCCGTCTGCTCCGCGAACCCGGACCAGAAACGGATCGATGGAAGTCGCAGGCCGGAATATCGGGCGAACCCGAAGAAATCACAGGCTGTCAGTCCGGCGACCGCCAGCGCGCTGGCAGCCGTTGCTGGACGCCCAAGCTGTGTGCAGACCACCAGGCTGTGAGCCCCCGCGTCCGCCACCCGCTTCACCGGGACGCCGCAAAAAGTGGATTCCGGGCAGAAATCGTCAAGGATCGCAGCAATTGGAAGTTCGCTGCAGATTGCTGCCGCTGCCGCTGTTGCCCCAAACAGACAACGTCGCTCCGGATACTGCAGGAACTGCTGCACGAAATACCAGGCCGGCTGGCTGAATGGCAATGATCCCACGACTGCCCCGCGTGCAGCATTAATAGACATAGGATCGCTCAACTTCTACCCAGCGGCCTGACCTTGCAGACTCTGCGACAGCCTCCAGAAACAGCAACCCTTCAAGCGCCGTCTCGGCACTGGCGATATGGTCGTAGACATCCGGAGAATCGACGTCAGAACCGGGCTGAATCCAGTCAGCAAGGTCACAGTAGTAATTCGCAAACGCTTCAAAAAAACCGTCCGGATGTCCAGCCTTAAACCGCGAATACCGGCTTTGGCTGCAAACTTCCGCATCCATGGAATTGCGGCTGAGCATCTGTACACGCCCGCAGCGATCGCTCACCTGAAGGACCTCAGGCTGCAACTGCAGCCATTCGACGCTGCCTTCCGTCCCGAACACGCGTATCCGCAACCCGTTTGCACTGCCGAGGAAACACTTCCCGTACCACAAATCCACAGACAGTGAGCCGGAGTATCGGGCCATGGCGTGCACACTGTCCACAACCTCGGTGAAATGTCCTCGGGAATATTGAGACGCCGTAACACTTAACGGTCGCTCGCCCGTGACAAATCCGATCAGATGATGCAGGTGCACCCCGAGGTCCAGAGACACTGTAGGCAGCGATCCATCTGAGAGTCGCCACGCCTGCGGCTGAGGAAGCTGGAAGGGCCGCCCAACCCAGCGAATAAAACCTTCCTGGGGCATCTCGGCGGCAACATGCAGAAGTTTTCCCAGCCGACCTTCCGCAATCATTTGTCGCAATTCGCGGATGGCGGGGTAGCCCGAGTAGTTGAAGGTCACGGCAAGTTTGACCCCGGCAGCATCCCGCGCAGCGATGATTCGCTCAACCTCAGCAGCCGACACTGCGAGCGATTTTTCACTGATCACAGGAATTCCCGCCTCCAGCACCTGACAGATCACATCAGCATGCAGGGGTGTTGGCACCAGTACGCAGACTGCTGCCAATCGACCGGCAAATTGTTCCAGCATCAACCGATAGTCCGTAAACACTGCAGACGGGGTCAGAGACAATGACTCCCCCGTTTCACGGCATATCTGCTGCGACCGGCTGAAGCTGCCACAGACAATTCGCCAGCGATCATCCATCCGCGCAGCAATGTGGTGGGTCCGACCAACTGCCGACCTCAGAGACCCACCGATCAACCCCAGAGGCAACGGCGTCTTCACTGAAATGCTCCTGACGCAGCGCTGCAGGATACCGCATCGAGCGGCCCGATAGTCTGCCTGACGATATGAAGTGATCGGCATTTGACCTGATCGACCAGCGTACGAAGGTCCAGACTCCGGTCGCTGCGGAAATTGAACAGCCAGCAGTCGCCTCGTAACGCCATGCCCGCCGGTCGGTTGTGCTCTCGGCCCGTTCTGCCTGCCTGCTCAAAATCGCCCCCTGCAGTCATCGCTCGATACAATTCCGGAATCGCTTCCGGGAAACCCTGCTGCTCCTGATTACAGACAGCAGCCCTGCAGCAGGGAGTAACGATGCTGATGTGCGGGATCTTCATTGACTGCCGAAGACTTTCGAGTAAAGCTGGGCCAATACAGAGTCAGGGTTCGTACCCCACGCTCTCTGCCTCGTCAAACAAAATCCCTGGATCCGGGGGGAATGTCCGCCGCATCACGATTGCAGCGACTGCATTTCAGACACATCAGGTTCAGACCGACACAGTGGTGCGCGACAGACAGAATGTCCTGACGGCATCCCAGACCTGCTGCTGTTCGTCGCAGGAGATTTCGTAGTACATCGGCAGGCGAATCAGCCTCGCACTCAGTTCCTCTGTGAGCGGCAGCTGCAGTCCCGGAGCAAACTGAGAGCCGAAAGGAGAACTGTGCAGCGGTACGTAGTGGAATACTGCCCGAATGGAAAGGGAGCGCAGATAATCAAGCAGTTCATCCCGCAGCACCTGACTGGGCAGCAGCGCAAAGCACAGATGATAATTGCTGAGACAGCTTTCGGGGATTTCCGGCAGCTGCAGCAGTCCCTTCTGCTGCAAAGGCATCAATTCTCTGATGTATCGCTGGTAGATTTCCTGACGGCGGGATGAGATACGGTCCATCTCTTCCAGCTGTCCATACAAAAATGCACTGCAGATCTCACTGGGCACATACGACGAACCGCTGTCAACCCATGTGTATTTGTCCACATAGCCACGAAAAAAGTTCTGCCGATTGGTACCTTTGTCCCGAATGATCTCAGCCCGCTGAATCAGTTCCGGATCATTGATGCACAGTGCACCACCTTCACCACAGATGTAGTTTTTGGTCTCGTGAAAACTGTAGCAGCCCAGATCACCGATGGAGCCCAGCGCACGCCCGTTGTACCACGAATTGACTCCCTGAGCCGCATCCTCCACCACCCTCAGGCCGTGTCCGCGAGCAATAGCCATGATGCGGTCCATTTCGCAGGACACTCCGGCGTAATGCACCACACAGATGGCCTTCGTGCGATGAGTGATGGCATCTTCTATCAGAGTTTCATCGATATTCAGCGTATCAGGCCGAACGTCCACGAACACCGGCCGGGCCCCCATGCGAACAAATGCCGAGGCGGTGGAAACAAAGGTGTACGACGGCATAATCACTTCATCGCCCGGCCCGACATCACACAACTGAGCGGCCATCTCCAGAGCAGCTGTGCAGGACGGAGTCAGCAGCACCCGGGGAATTCTGAAACGTTCCTGCATCAGCTGAGCACACTTCTTTGTGAAGTGGCCGTCACCACTCAAAGCGCCAAAAGTGACCGCCTGCGCAATGTAGAACAGCTCTTTGCCCGCGATGAAGGGCTTGTTGAAGGGGATCGTCATTGAGCACGGGCCCGAATGCAGGACTGGGGTTTCGCCACTGGCTGATGACAGTGCTTCAAAAATTCGTTTCAAAAGTCCATTGATATTTGCACTATTTGCGTTTCCATTACCAAGTTACAGGATGAAAAAAAGCGAGGACAACAAATCAGCAGGAGCCCCACGCAACGGGCGTCAATCGCATTTCAACAAGTCTGAATCTTCCTATGGCAGGGATTGCATCGGTCAATCCGG
>JBJTOM010000479.1:0-15319 GCA_046074585.1 Planctomycetota bacterium
GGCATATTGCATGGAGAGCATCAGGCGAAGGTTCGCGAACTGCTGCCAGGTGTCTCCGGACATCTGGGACAGCAGTGAACGTTTGCCGTGCACAACTTCGTCATGGGACAGCGGCAGGACGAAGTTTTCAGAGAACGCGTAGATACTGCGGAAGCTGAGATCCTGGAGGTGCCAAGTGCGATGAATGGAATCACGGCGGAAGAACCGCAGGGCATCGTTCATCCAGCCCATATCCCACTTCATGGTGAAACCGAGGCCTCCGGTGTAGCAGGGCCGGGAAACGCCAGGCCATGCCGTGGATTCTTCGGCGATGGTGAGTATTCCCGGGAATTCGGCGTGGAGCAGGGTGTTGAGCTGTCTGAGGAATTCGATGGCTTCGAGGTTTTCGCGGCCGCCATGCTGGTTGGGTACCCACTGTCCGGAATCGCGGGAGTAGTCGAGGTAGAGCATGGAGGCGACAGCGTCGACCCGGATGCCATCCACGTGATAGACATCGCACCAGAAACGGGCGCTGGAGATGAGGAATTCGCTGACTTCGCGACGGCCATAGTTGAAAATCAGCGTGTTCCAGTCGGGGTGGTAGCCCAGCCGCGGATCTGCATGTTCGAAGAGGCAGGTGCCGTCGAAGGATGCGAGAGCATGGCTGTCGGTGGGGAAGTGACCGGGGACCCAGTCGATGAGCACTCCGATGCCGCGCTGATGCAGGTGATCCACGAAGTACTGGAAGTCGTGTGGAGACCCGAAGCGGGACGTGGGTGCGAAGTAGCCGGTGGTCTGGTAGCCCCAGGATCCGTCGAAGGGGTGTTCGGTGATCGGGAGCAGCTGGATGTGGGTGTAGGCGGTTTCGGTGAGGTAATCGGCGAGGGCGTGTGCGAGTTCCCGGTAGTTGAAGAAGAGTCGACCGTCTCGGGGACGTCGCCAGCTGCCGGGGTGCACTTCGTAGATGGACAGCGGGGCCTTGAGCCAGTTGGTGGCGGCGCGTCCGGCGAGCCATGCCTGGTCGTGCCAGACAAAGTCCCGCAGGCTCCAGACTACCGCTGCGGTCTGCGGACGACGCTCGAAATAGAAGCCTGCCGGATCGGCTTTTTCGAGCAGTTGTCCGGACTGAGTTCGAATGGCGTATTTGTAACGGGCGCCCGGGAGGACTGAGCGGAGGGTGCCGGACCAGACGCCGGTATCGGAGGATTGCAGCCAGTCGCGTCCGGCAATCCAGCCGTTGCTGTCACAGATGACGGAGACTTCGCGGGCGTTGGGGGCCCAGACGGCAAAACGTACGCCGCCGGGAACCAGATGGGCGCCCCAGTAACGATAGAGCGTGCTGCCGTCCACGGGCTGGTCAAAGGTCATCACAGCGTCAGGACTGGACGCCGCCGCAGGGACTTTGATGGCTGTCTGCATAAGCAGGATTTCACAAGGCAAAACGACGGTCGCCACTTTCGAGCAGCGGTGGAAGTGTCACGACAGTGGCTGAGAGCCGATTATGCTACAGGAAAAGGGCCGCAAACACAGTGCAGGAAGTCTCCCCGTTCCCCGGAATGAAAATCTGCGTGCGAAATTTGTCGGTGAGGCAAGCCATCCGGCCTGTTTTCCGGGTAGACTGCGAGCGACGCCCCTTCCCTTCCCCACTCCGTATCCGCACCACAGCAATTCCCATGACTGTACGGCAGGACTCCACCCAGATCGAACACATTCGCTGTTCCATTCTCTCCAATTCCCGCGAGGCGGCTCGACGCGTCGCCACCGAAATCGCTCAGCTGATTCGGATTCGCCAGGCTGAAGGACGCACCTGTGTGCTGGGACTGGCCACCGGTTCCACGCCGACCGGGATCTATGCGGAACTTGTTCGCCTGCACCGCGAAGAAGGCCTCTCCTTCCGCAACGTGATCACGTTCAATCTGGACGAATACCATCCCATGCAGCCGGAAGACGTGCAAAGTTACGTCCGCTTCATGAAGGAACACCTCTTCAATCACATCGACATCCCCCCGGGCCAGGCCCACGTTCCGGACGGAACCATTCCGGTTGAACGCGTCGCTGATTTCTGCCGTGACTACGAAGCGCGGATCGCGGCCGCCGGCGGCATCGATATTCAGATCCTTGGCATCGGTCGCACAGGCCACATCGGCTTTAACGAACCCGGGTCCGACCAGACCACTCGCACCCGCATGATCACTCTGGATTCCGTCACCCGCACCGACGCCGCCAGCGACTTTTTCGGCACCGAAAATGTCCCGCGACGGGCCATCACCATGGGTGTGGGCACCATTCTGGAAGCGCGCCGCATTTACATCCTCGCCTTCGGCGAAAACAAAGCCACCATCGTCGCCAAAACCATCGAAGGCCCGCGCACACCCGCCATCCCCGCCACCTGGCTCCAGCAGCACCCCAACACCGAATTCCTCCTGGACATGGCAGCCGCGGCCAACCTCACCCGCGTCCGCGCCCCCTGGCTCGTTTCCGATCTCACCTGGGACCCGCAACTCATCTGCCGCGCCGTCATCTGGCTCTCCGAAAAACACAACAAAGCCCTCCTCAAACTCACCGACTCCGACTACAACGAAGGTGGCCTTAGGACCTCCTTGCCGAACACGGTTCTGCCTACGAAATCAACCTCAACGTCTTCCGCCACCTGCAATGCACGATCATCGGGTGGCCTGGCGGCAAACCCGATTCGAAAAAGAGCCCCGGCGATCGTCCCCAGCCCTTCGACCACATCTTCCCCAAACGCGTGCTCTGCTTCTCTCCACACCCGGACGACGATGTCATCTCCATGGGCGGCACGCTCATTCGCCTCGCCGATCAGGGACACGATGTCCACATCGCCTACCAAACCTCCGGCAACATCGCCGTTTTCGACGATGACACTCTCCGCTTCACCGAATTCGTCTCAGACTACTGCGCAGCCTTCGGTCTGATGTCCGACAACATCCGCGAACTCGAAGACCACGTCGAAGAATTCCTTCGCCGAAAACTCCCTGGACAGGTCGACAGCCCCCAGGTACAGATGATTAAAGGGCTCATCCGCAAAGGCGAAGCGGTCGCCAGCGCCCGCTGCTGTGGGATCCCCGCCAGCAAACTCAGCTTTCTCAACATGCCCTTCTACGAAACCGGCGGTGTCAAGAAAAAACCGCTCACTGACGCCGATATTACCATCATTGTTGAACTCCTTCGCAAACTGAAACCTCACCAGATTTACGCCGCCGGTGACCTCACGGATCCCCACGGCACCCACCGCGTGTGTCTCAAAGCCATCATCCTCGCCTGCGACCAGGTCCGCCACGACGACTGGTACCGCGACTGCGAAGTCTGGCTCTATCGCGGTGCCTGGCAGGAATGGCCCGTGCATCAGATTGAAATGGCTGTGCCGCTCAGCCCCCAGGAAGTCCGTCGCAAGCGCGATGCCATCTTCAAGCACCAGTCTCAAAAGGATCGCGCACTCTTCCCCGGCTCCGATGCCCGCGAATTCTGGCAGCGTGCCGAAGCCCGCAACACCGCCACCGCCGCAAGGTACAATCAGCTGGGGCTGGCCGAATACGAAGCCATCGAAGGTTTTGTTCGCTGGGATGGTGTCTGGGGACTTAACGACTGACTGGGCTGTCAGGTCAGACGCGCGCTGGGACTGGCATCACAAAAGCGAATCGGGCGTCCGACGGGCGTCGTCACTTCCTTCGCGCTGTCGATGCCCAGCCGGTCAAGAATGGTGGCACAGATTTCCGGAACCGTGACAGGGTCGGCTGGTGCCGGCGGGACGCCTGCAGGAACATCTGCCGGAGTGCTTCCGATGACGGCCGACCTGCGAAAGCCACCGCCGGCGATGACACAGGAGAACCATGCGGGCCAGTGATCCCGGCCGGCCGTGGGATTGATCGCCGGCGTGCGCCCGAATTCGCTGATGCAGAGCACAATCGTGGATTGCAGCAGATCCCGCTGCTGCAGGTCATGAATGAGACTGCTCATGGCAGGATCAAGCATGCGGCACTGCTGCACGTGACCTTCGTAGTTCGCGATATGGGTGTCGAAGCCAGGCAGCGTGACTTCAACCACACGGACACCGGTTTCGATCAGGCGTCGGGCCACCAGACAGCCTCGACCAAACTCGCTGTCGCCGTAGGCTTTTCTGAGCATTTCGGGTTCGTCATCGATGCGGAAGGCTTTCAGCTGTGCGGACTGCATCATCTGAAGCGCTTTGTGTGTGAGATCATCGTGGAGTGTCTGGCTGGCGGCAGCCGGGTGTGCGGCTGCGAAGGACCGGCTGAGCAGTTGCAGGTTATCGAGCCGACGTGTTTGCCGTCCGTCGGGAACAGGAGCTTCCAGATTGGAAACTTCGCGGCCCGGGTGATGAATGCGGAAGGCATTCCACGCATTCCCCAGATACCCGCCTTCGGGTACGGCCAGCCGCGGGGAAACGGAAATGTACGGCGGAATTTCCAGTTCGCCGCTTCTCAGCTGGCTGACAACGATGGCACCGAGTGTTGGGTACTTGAGCGTCGGTTCGGGGCGATAGCCGCTGCGAACAAATGCGGACCCGCGCTCGTGGTCACCTTCCTTTGATGTGACGGAGCGAATGGTGAGGCAGTGATGCATCTGCTCAGCCATCTGCGGGAGCAGACTGGAGATGCGGAGATCGGGAACAGTCGTGGCGACGTCCCGCGTATCGCCTCCCGCCGCGGTTCCGGGGTGGGGATCCCAGGTTTCCAGCTGACTCATACCGCCGTTCATCCAGAGCACAATCAGCGAACGGGCGCGTTCAGTACCACGGCGGGCCGCGGCTTTGGATTCGAGTGGCGGGAGGAGAAATGACAGGGCGGGGGCGGCAGCCAGGGGCAGCAGACTGCGGCGCGGCAGCATCAGTGATTCCATGCGAACTCCGGACTGTTGAAGAGGGCCCAGAAGAGATCTTCCACCACGGCTTCCCGCTGACCGTCACCGGCCTGTCGTGCCTGTTGCAGCTGCTTTTGAAAATGGAGCAGTTCAGTGGCTTCCGGACGTCGGGACAGACACATCAGAAAGCTGTTTTCGACCACGGCGGTATCGTCGGGAGACAGGGCCAGCACCTGAGCTGGACCGGAGAGCAGATCCACCTTGCCCAGTTCGCGGGAGAAGCGGCCATTCATTTTGAGCAGCATCTGAGAAATGGTGCCGGCCTGCGGAGTCAGTTCATCTTCGCCGGCATCGCCGTATTCCTCTACAAAGTCATTCTCGGAAGTCAGTCGTGTGAGTCGAATCAGGGGGTGCGAATTCTGATCGACCGATCGAACCCGGCCTGCCTGGAAGAGCGATCCGATGACTTGTTCGGGGCGGAGTCGCACGAGTGGAAAGGCGGCCCAGGCGGTGGTTTGCCGAGCGGCTGCCTCTGCGGTCTCAGCGGTCGCTGTTGCCCGCCGGAAGGGGGCGGACAGTGCGATCATGCGAATGAGTGTGCTGAGCCGATCTCCGCGGTTGCGGAATTCACGGCCGAGCAGATCCAGGGCGTCGTCAGGTTTGTCTTCGGGATGCGGCAGATCGTCCACAGGTTCGTGGAGCGGTCGTCCGAACATGAGTCCCCAGATGCGGTTGGCGATGGCACGTTCGAAGCGACGATTCTCGGGATGGGTCACCCATGCCGCCAGCCTTGCACGGCGGCCACCGGATTGCGGGAGCCATTCCGGATGAAAGGGCACTTCCGGCGCCACAATCCGCGCGGCACTGGCGTCGCTGCCCGGTGGTACCACGCGGTATTCAGGAGCGGGCTGACCCGGCGGTGTGGCGAAATCCGTGACTCCTCCCAGCGTCACCTGCGCCTGACCAAACCATGCGGCCAGACCTTCAAAGTGCCGCTGCTTCCAGCGGGTGTCGAAAAAGTGATCGTGACACTGGGCACAGTCGATTCGCTGACCCAGAAAGGTTCTGACAGTGCGCCCGGCCAGCTTGTTCTCGTCCAGATCCTCGTTCTCCATGCGGGCAACCGTAATGAAGTTGGCTGCCGGACTATCGGTCCAGAGCCCTTCTGAGGCGATGAGCTGCTGCGCGATGTCGCTCCAGGGAGCGTCTTTGAGGAGCTGTTCTTCAAGCCAGTCGGTGAGCTGATCGCGGCGAAAGACGATGAACGGGCCCTGTTCGACCCCCGCCAGACTGCGGCCCAGCCGCCGTGCAAAATAGCCCGCGTAGCGCGGGTCACGGAGTATCTGATCAACCCAGCGATCCAGTCGATCCGGCTGCGTGTCCCGCTCGAACGCCCGCAGGTCTTCGAGCGACGGACCACAGCCGAACAGCGCGAGTGAGACGCGGCGAAACACCGCCAGTTCAGTAGCGGCAGTGGCCGGGGCGACGCCGTCAGCCTGCCACTTGTTCGAGAACCAGGCATCCAGCTGAGCTACGGCGGAATCAAGGCGTTCGGCGGGAGCGACCTGCGGGGGCTGAGCCTGAACCGGGTCGACGCGACCGGCTGTCTGCACCACGGCAAGCATGAGCAGTCCCAGCGCGGCCAGTACGAGCACCTGTCGGATTTTCATGGGACCACCGCGGACTGTGAAAGCGGTTAAACGGGACTGTTTTGAAGATCTTCGCCAGTGACTGCGGAATCTTTCAAGGAGAATGCCGGGGCACGGAGGAATTAACGGGGTTTGGGGGAGAAAGAGTCGAGGATTTGGCGGATGTGCCTGGCAATTTCGAGGACTTTTGGGGTGTCACTGTGGATGCAGAGGGTTTCGGCAGGGATTGTGAGCCGGTGGCCGTCGGTGGTGGTGACCGTCCGATTCTGCAGCCATTCCCGCACGCGGTCGCCGATTTCGAGGGGGCAGGAGATCACGGAACCGGGATGCTGCCGGTTGAGCAGCCGGCCGTCGCTCGTGTAGCCGCGGTCCGCAAAGAATTCCTCACGGACCACCAGTCCGGCCTGCCGCGCCTGGTGAACCAGCCGGCTGCCGGCGAGTGCGATCAGGGCCGCGGAGGGGATGACCTGCCGGATAGCAACGATCAGAAGTTCGGCAGGCATCGGTTGATCAGCAGCGGCGTTGTACAGGGCGCCATGGGGTTTGACGTGAGCGAGCGGAATGCCGGCGTGGTGGGTGGCCGCAGCGGCCATGTGGAGTTGTTCGGTGAGGCTTTGCCGGAGTGTTTCGGGGGGCAGCTGCAGTTCGCGGCGACCGAAGCCGGCGCGGTCGGGGAAGGACGGATGGGCCCCGAACGCCGTGCGGCCCTCGCGACACAGCCGGGCGATTTCGGTGAGTCGCGCGAAACTGCCGGCATGGCCTCCACAGGCCACGTTCACGGAATCCACAAGCGGCAGGAGCTGATGTTCCAGTTCCTGTCCGGCTGCATCTTCGTGCTCACCCAGATCACAGTTGAGCTCAACTGTGATCATGGGGCAGAGCCTTGAGGAAGCGGTCCCAGAGATCTTCGAGGGGTTCAATGCCGACACTGACGCGGAGCAGCCAGCGGGACACTCCGCAGCGTTCGACTTCGTCGAGTTCGGTGTAGTGGGCGAGGATTGTGTAGGGGCAGCAGAGCGTGAAGCGTGTGCCGAGGTTGGGACCTTTGCAGACCCTGAGCCGATCAAAGGTGGCGGGAACAGTGGCGTCGGGATGCTTGAGCAGCAGTGAGAAGAGGCCGCCACGGCCACCGCCGGCGGGGCGTTCCGGAGGGTAATAAACGCGAGCGACCGCGGGGTGTTGTCGCAGCCGGCGAACAAGTTCTGCTGTGGTGGAATTGATTACGGCCATGCGTTCGGGGAGGTCGCGTGAGTTTCGTTCGAGGACGTCGCAGTCGGCGTCGCAGAGCTGTTCCTCGAATTCCTGCATCAGAGTTTCGCGCAGCCGCGTGGCGTGGTGGCTCTGCGGGTTGAGCCGTGCACTGCCCGCGAGGACATCGCCGTAGCCACTGAAGTACTTGGTGAGGCTGGTGACGCAGAGATCGGAATATCCGAGCGGATTTTCATTGACAATGGCGGAAAGCGTGTCATCGACGATGAGCAGAAAACCGTGCTGATCCGCCAGTTGCCGCAGGGCGTGCAGATCGGGGCAGGTGAGCAGCGGGTTGGCGGGCACCTCACAAAACACCGCACTGATCGATTCACGCGTCAGCAGTTCTGTCAGACGCTGCAGGTCACCAGCATCGCCAAATGGCAGGAAGTGGTGGGCGTTGGGAGCGAACCGCTGCTGAATTTTCAGCGTGTCCACATAGGGGAAGCCAAACTGCACGGTGGGACGCAGGGGATCGAGTCGGCGGATGGTGCGGTAGATGGCAGCAATTGCGGCCATGCCGCAGGGAAAGAGCCAGACGTCGCTGGCTGCACATCCGCCGTAGCTGGCTACCCGCTGACGCACGGTGCAGCGCGCCGGCGTTTCGGAGACACGGGGGGGCTGGCCGGCGAGGATCAGTTCGGCAGCGCGGGAGCTGAGGATTTCGCCGGCGTGCTGCCAATATTCCTTCAGGCGACTGAAGTCTTCCTGTGAGGTTTCGAGGGCGACGGCGGTCTGGCCCGGGAGCGGGTGCCGCTGAGGCTGCTGGCCACCGCGGTGCTGTACGTAACTGACAGCGCGATCAGCGGCGGCGGCTGTGGGAAAGATCAGGCCACAGCGATCGGGGCCGAGCGTCTGAGTGATGAGCTGGCGGATGGTGGGATGCAGACAGAATCGCGGATAGGCGGCCTGAAGTCTGCTGACGACGGCCGGGTCACCTTCTTCGTACTGCAGGTTGTGCTGCCAGAGCGGGAGACAGGCGGAGGCGGCATGCCGCGAATCCGGCATGGGGGCGCCAAGATCCTGCGGGAGCCAGCAGGGATCGGAAAGAAGCGCCCGACCGGCCGCTGCGATGACGGCTGGCGGGGGGCTCTGAGCGGGTGCAGGAGTGGCTGCGGGAGCCGAAGGTTGCAGGGGCGTGGAATGACCGCTGGACATGGGAGTGGGTTAGTCTTCGAGTGGATTCAGGCGCCAGCCGCCGATGGCAAACTGGTGGTCTTCGATGGGTGGCGGGAGTTCAAGACCGACGAGAGGGTGGATCCAGCGGGTGGTGCCGCGGACGCGTTCGGTCGCGGAGTCCATGAGCATGGATTCGCGGACAACAGCGTGTGTGTCGGCCCCGGTGGCACGCATCATACCGAGCGCCAGGAGGGAATTGCGGCGGACGGGAGCGCGTTCCGGATTGGGGGAAGAGCGGTCCTGGATGCGGTCGTGAAAGCGAGCGATCAGATCGGCGTCCGGTTTGCGTTCGTGGAGCAGTCCCAGCGCCCACATCGAGGCCCCGCGCCGTTCTTCACCCCCTGGGACCGTTTTGCTGAACTGCTTTTTGAGCACCTCTTCGATTTCGGGTACACGGAGAATGCCGAGGTATTGAAATAACAGGGCTTGTTTGAGTCCGTGCGTGCGGCCTTCCTCTTTGGGGTCATAGATGAGTTTTTCGGCTTCGAGCGCCCCCTGCAGGACCTGTTCGCGCACGGCCAGATCGGGGAACAGATGAATCAGCCATGCAGCTGAAACCATCACTTCGTTTCGCGGATAGTTCAGCAGCAGGAGACATTGCGGGGAAAATGAGGATTCGCGAAGCTGGCCCAGCAGCACGAGCGATTGTTCGATGCCCTGCCAGTCGCTGGAATCAGGCTTGAGGGAATCGACAGCCATCCCGACAATCTGCGAACGCAGTGGCGGCTGTTCGACGGCAACGCGTTCCAGCATCTGCCGGGCGACATTGCGGACCTGAAGATGCGTGTCACTGCGGAGCTGGTGGAGCTTGTTTACGCGGTCAGCGTCCGGGTAGAGTCGCAGAACCCTTGCTGTGGTGCTGCGAACGGTGGCGTCGCGGTGCAGGAGACCGATGTCAAGAAGCGGCTGCAGCTGTTCGGGTTTGCGACGGAAGACCTGTTGCCATGCGGCAGATGCCACCGCGTCTGCGGGGTCGCTGCAGAGTGCTGTGGTCCGTTCCAGAGCCGCGGGCAGGTCACTGTCCAGCAGGGCGACCGCGATGAGTCGTTCAGGCTGGCCACGGGTGACGAGCACTTCAGCGGCAGCCAGAGTTTGTTCGGGCTGCAGCCGCGCAGCGGCTTTGGCCGCGGCAAAACGTCGCAGGTAGTCCTGTGTGCTGTCGCCGACGATTTCCAGAAACGCCGGCACAGAAGCATTGTCGCCAAGTCTGGCGAGGCATTCACAGGCCAGACTGACAGAAGTGCTGGAGGCGGTCGGCGATGTCAGTCGCTGACGCCACATGTCAACAGCCGGCTGATGCTTCCACGCGGCAAGGGCCGGTTCAAGGATCAGTCGTTCAGAATCCGCAGCAGTACTGCAGTAGCTGATGATGTCAGCCGCCACGACCGAACCTTCTGTGGACGCCAGTGCCAGCATGCAGGCGGAACGCACGCGACGGCTGGTGGACGCCTGAAACACCGTGTGCAGAGCCGTAACGGCTGAGCTGGTGTCGGCCATTTTCTCCCGCGCGAACCGGTACAGCTGCAATGCCGCCACTTCCAGAATCTCTTCGTCCCGCGCCTCCTGAAGAACTCGCACACACAACGGCACATAACGATCCGACAGCGTAAAGATCTGACGCACGTCCGTGATAAACGGTTCATAGTCCATGCGGTGCGGCAGCGTTTTGAAGCGGACAATGTCTGGAATTTCTATGGGGCCGGTATAGAAGCCCGAGGGCGAATAGTCGGCAGGAGCCCCCGCCAGGTCGCTGCCGATGAGCGATTGCTGGGCGGCGACCGGCATTTGAGTAATCAACTGGCAAACCACGGTGAACAACACCGCAGCCCACGGAAACCGCGGTCCTGAGGTGATCAAGGCGACAACCGCTGACAGCATGAAGAGGTCTTTCGGGAGAGTTTGTGTCCGTGCAATCGGCACAGGCGGAGGGCGACGGCCTATTTTCCGATTGAAACCGGTATTTGTCATGCCTCCAGCCATTGATTTCATTCCCGGAATCATGAATTTTCTGTAAATTTACCGGTCATACTCTGGTCACCCGCAGCCTTTTCCTGGGTCCCGCGAACCCCCGAGGTCGACATGTCACAGTGGTACTATCAAATGCTCGGTGAAGAATTCGGGCCAGTCTCCACAGACAGCCTCAGACAAATCCTCGCCGATGGGCTGCTGGAAACGTCGGATCTTGTTCGCCCGTTCGATTCCACAGACTGGAGGCCGGTGAACCAGACAGACCTGATCAGCGTCACCACGGATGCCCTCAGCGACGACCCCGGCGAAATGCTCACCGATCTCGCCGATCTGAATTTCCAGTTTGAGGAATCAGGGGCCAGCGACCGATCCGCTCGCAAACCAAAGTCTCGTTCGCAGCCGCCCTCAGCAGCCCAGGTCCCCGAAGAACCATCGCCACCGAACTGGTTCCACCAGTTCTTCGGGCAGGTGCTCGGCCCCATCCCCCTGCAGGAACTCGTGCAGATGGCCGAGTCGGGGAATCTGAATGAGGGCGATGCTGTCCGCTGCGGTGTTACAGGGGAATGGCAGCCGGCAGGTGATGTGCCGGAACTTGCCGCCGCCTTCATTCTCGGCTCCGGGCGTGACGTCCATCGCGGGCCTCAGGCTTCGGCCGGCTCCGGTCGGTCCCTGTTCGCCGCCGCCGCCGCTCAGGCCGAAAAAGTCAAAGCCCAGGCCGATGCCGAACGAGCTGCTGCCGCGGCTGCACAGCCCGCAGATGCTCAAAAACCAGCTACCCCCGCCCCCGCCTCCACCGCAAAGCCAGTCGGCAGTCCCGGTTCCCCAGGCCGACGCGGTGGAAAGAAGTCCGAAGAACAACTTGTCAACAATATCCTCAGCGAAGTCTTTGCCGAACCTGCACCACCACGGCAGGCGACAGCCGCCATACCTGCAGAGTCGCCAGCAGCATCTGCTGGCTCGGTGGCCCCGGAAACGCGAGTTCCCGGCAGTATGGCCGGTGCGTTCGCTCCCTCATCCAGCCCTCCGGCAGCATCCGGCTGGTCCGCGGCCTCCTCCGCGTCTGCTGCCGCAGCACCCCGCCCTTCGCTTTCGTCGCCGGCTCCCTTGTCCCGCTCCAGCATATCCGGCAGCAAGTCCTCCGGTGGCGGGTTCTCGATTCCGGGGCGCCAGGTGCTTGTCGTCGTCGCGGTGATTGCCCTCGCTGTGGCCGGCTGGTTCGGCTACGGTTCCCTGAATCGGATGATCAGTATCGACGAACCGAAGTACATTCGTCGCGTGGAAGAATCACTGGCAGCCCTGGAAAAGCTTTCCCCCAAGGCCTCCCAGACTGAACTCGACAACCTGCACAGCGAGATTTATCAGGAGTTCAATCAGTACATCAGAGACATGACAGGTGCGGGAGCCGTCAGCGGCAACTCAAAAAATTGCCTTGCTGCAATCAACCGGCTGACAGAGCTGATTCGGGTTGACCCCACTCGAAATGCACCTCTGCGACAAAAGCTGATGGCCGATGCAAAGCAGAAGGTCAGCGACTGGAAAGCGAACAAATAGGGTCCGCTGAGGCGCGCCCTCAGGCATCAGGAAGCCAGAGATCAGCATGCTCCGGCCAGACAATGCCGTCCGACGGTTTGCACCTTCGATCATGGCAGCCGGATTGCCATCGAAATGATCGGAGATCTGACGACACCATTCCCAGGGCGAGCACACACTAAGTTCCTGATTTCACAAGGACTTGCGTCAGGTACTCTTCGCTCCAACCACACATCCGCCTCCTCGTGGCGACGCTGTGCTTGTGTTTTGAAGTCGTCTCACGTAACACGACACCAATGCTCCTGAGGCCAATCCACTTTTCTTCCAGCGGCCATCTTATCAACCCAAAGACGAAAGCATTCCTGGAAAGCCGCGGGTTGCAGTGCACATAAAACGCGACGGAAAACGTCCCGAGATGGAAGGCCGTTTGGCAGGTCAGGGAACTGTTGCAGGAATTGTTCTCCTGTCACTGCCCATGCTCTGATGTTCGTCGGCCCGTCAGCACCGCAAAGCACTGCAAGGACCGCAATCGACCGAACACTTATGAGAGGGCGAAGTCGGTTGACTGAAGAACGCGGGGCCTCGAGTTTCTCAAAGGCCGCGAACAACTCTCTGAGTTCGTCAGGCTGTTTGTTGCCTGCTCACACTGGAGCATCTCCATAAGGAATCGGGAACCGAATCCAATTCCAGAATCGTAGGAGATTTTCGCACCTGGCGCAAGCTTTTCTGTTTTGCCAAAACCCCGCAGAGTGCGCTCGCCCTCCCGATTCCGATTCACCGGTCCATGGTTGAAATCCCTGCCCGCGGCACTTACCCTCCCTGAGATTACCCTCTTTTGTCGTCCAGGCTTGCCTGCATCCCACGCCATGACAACTCTCACACTCTCCAAATCCGGCGCACTCGTCGCCCGCGAATTGCTCGATCGCAACGAAATCCGTCGGCTCGCTGTCCTATGCCCCCCGCATCTGGCAGAACAGTGGCAAAAAGAACTGCTCGCAAAATTCCACGTCGACGCCGAACTGGTGCTCAGCAGCACCATCCAGCGCCTCGAACGGAACCTGCCCATCGGTGTCTCCGTCTTTGACCGGCACCCGTTTGTGGTTGTCTCTACCGACTTCGTGAAATCCGATCGCGGAGCAGCTGATTCTGAATTGAAATGCCCGGAATTTGTGATCGCTGACGAAGCGCACGGCTTCACGCTGCCGGGCGGTGTGGGCTGCGGTCGCCAGCGTCGATTCGATCTGATTCGAAAAATTGCTGCCAAACCAAACCAGCACCTCGGACTGGTCACCGCCACGCCGCACAGCGGCAAAGAAGGGGCGTTCCGCTCGCTCCCCGGGCTGCTGCAGGAAGAGTTCTTCGACCTGCCCGAAGACATCGACCGAACCGAACGCGAGGGACTGCGACGACGGCTCGCTCGCCATCTGGTGCAGCGACGCCGAGCCGACATTCGTGACTATCTGTCAGACACCACATTCCCCGATCGCCTGGATAAGGAACCGACCTGTTCCTTCAGTCCCCAGTATCGCGAACTGTTCAACGATATTGTGCAGTTCGTCCGCGAATCTGTTTCAGACAGCAGTGATGACAAACGCAAGCGTCGTGTCCGGTACTGGTCAGCACTTGCGCTGCTCCGCTGCTTTTCCTCCAGCCCCCGATCCGACACCGCCCGACAGCGCGAAAAAGCCAGCCGGTCCCGTTTTGCCCGGCACTCACTGGATCGCGACACCGTGGCCGCGGAATTGCAGAATGTTCGCGAGGCGATCGGACGCAGTGATGATGTGCGGCGATTTGTGGTCTCTGTCCTGCAGGCTGCCATTGTGCCGGTACAGGAGCACGATACCACGCTCACGGTCCATCTCAGCAACGAAACACCGCGAGCTTTGCGGCAGACGATTGGCCGCGACGACGCTTTCACCCGCCGCTTCGAACTGCCTCTGCAGGATGATCAGATCTGTCTCGGACGCACCAGTCCGATCGTCGAGGGACTGGCTGGCTGGACCATCGATCAGACCCTGGATTCTGCAGCACGGGACGCCAGCCCGGTCGCCTCTCGTTGCGGTGTCGTCAGTACCTCTGCTGTCTCTGTTCGCACGATGCTGATCATTGCCCGTTTTCGTTATCACCTCAAAATCTCCGGGACCGCTGCGGAAACAATCCTCTGCGAAGATGTGACACTACCGGCAGCCACTGGAACTTCCACCAGCCTGACGTGGCTTTCTGCCAGCGAAACAGAGCAGCTGATCTCCACCGCTCCGGAATCAAACCTGACCGCTACAGCCATTTCGCAGCAGATTGGTCTGCTGGTGAAAACGTTCCCGGCCATCCATAGCTGCCTCTCAGAAATTGCCGTCAGCCGCGCCAGCGCCCAGTTACTTGCCCACGAACGTGTCCGTGAAGCTTCCCGTCACAAAGGTCGAGTCACCATCGAACCCGTCCTGCCGGTGGACATCCCTCGGAGCCTACGTCCTGCTGCCCAGGATTCTCCAATGAACACCAACCTCCGCCGGGAGGGCGAGGCTCCTGCCGAGCCACCTTCCTCCCCGACCACCTCTCGAACATTTGACCGCGCAAGCCTCACCAAAGCTACCGCGCAAGCTACCGCGCAAGCTACCGCGCAAGCTACCGCGCAAGCTGAATCAGAAAATCATGCATTTTACTGCGTTTCGCGCGTAACATCAGCCACCAAAAAACATTCCATTCTGCGGGTGAAAATATGAGGAAACGTCGCGTTTTCATCAGCTCCGTGCAGCAGGAATTCCTCGCCGAACGCGCCGGACTCAAAGCCTTCCTTCAGGGCGACCCCCTGCTCGGTCGCTGCTTCGAGCCCATCCTGTTCGAAGATATTCCCGCCCGCGACCAGCGCGCCGAGGAACGCTTTCTGCGCGAAGTGGATCGCTGCGACCTGCTGATCGGTATTTACG
>JBJTOM010000480.1:0-5867 GCA_046074585.1 Planctomycetota bacterium
CGCAGTCGCGCGCGGCCCTCCATGATCGGCCAGCCACAGTTGGTGCCGCTGCTGACGAGGTGAATCATTTCCCAGGTTTCCCAGCCGTTGTCTGCTACAAACACGTCGCCGGTCGTCGAATCGATGCCGAACTTCCAGGGATTGCGGAGTCCGTAGCCGAATATCTCCGGGCGCGCATTGGCGGTGGCTGTAAAGGGGTTGCCGGCGGGAATGGAATAGGCCATGCCGTCGGCAGGACGGGGCTTGTCGACATCGATGCGGAGGATGGCGCCGAGCAGATCATCGACCGTTTGTCCGGTGGTCAGGCCGTCCGGAGGATTGGGGCCGGAGCCGTCGCCAGTAGCGATGTACAATAACCCGTCCGGCCCAAACCTCAGACAGCCCGCATTGTGACCTCCGGATGGCCATGTGATGATGACCGTCTCGGATGCAGCATCGATGACAGAACCGGAATCCTGAGCGGGGGCGGATTTCAGAGTGAACCTGGAGACGCGGGTGTGACTGCCACCGGCGCTGGAGACATAGCAGAAGTAAATGGAGCCGTTGTCGGGGAACCGCGGATGCAGGACGGCAGAAAAGAGTGAAACGGGGCCACCGGATACCCGGGCCAGATTCAGCACTTCGGTAGCGGGGGTGCCGGAATTGCGCGAAAAGGTGAAGACTTTGCCACCGATTTCCGTAACCAGCATGCGGTCGCCACCAGGCAGCTGCTGGAGGCTGGTAGGGTGGTCAAAGCGATGTTCGGGGAATACCGGCTCGATGCGCCACGGATCGGGCGGCTGAGGGGTGCCGCGAAGTGCCGAACTGGTCCACGGCGGACGTTCTGCGGGACGAGTGGGTGGCGATGCCGGGGCCGGGCCGGTGAGCAGGTTGGTGATGACGATACTGAGCAGGCCGAGTGCCTGCGGGATGCGGAAGGGATGGGGCAGCATGGTCAGGACTTCCGGAAAGCGGGTGCTGCGGGTGGGGGAGCCGGCTTTGTGGCGACAGTCGACAGGGATGGAAATCCTAGCGAGAGGGAGTGGCTTGAGCAACCAGGGCAGGTCAGGCGAAGGTACCGTGATGCAGCAGCCCACGGCATGGCGTCCAC
Source organism: Planctomycetota bacterium (assembly GCA_046074585.1). Lineage (GTDB taxonomy): Bacteria > Planctomycetota > Planctomycetia > Planctomycetales > Planctomycetaceae > SXXK01. The sequence goes on from JBJTOM010000480.1 coordinate 1,091, forward strand.
GGCGCAATGTTCTGATCCGCCGCCATGGCCTCCGCGTGCTTTCGCTGAACCACCGACATCAGGCCCGGCACGCTGCCAGCATCAGATTCCGACCAGCCGGCCTCGCAAAACAATCCCGAAACCGATATAAAAACGGATAGGAACGAATCGGCCGGAGGATCACGTTTTTGGCGTTCAAACCTTGAATTGAGCCCCAAAATCCGCTGAAAGTCCGGCGAAAACCGGACGGAACAGATGGATCCGCCATGTTTTCACACGTCCTCTGCCCGAAATCTCGCAATCTGGCGTAAGCTCCTTTGAGATGCGTTCTTTCGCTTTGGAACCCTTCGATATTGCCAGGCAAGTGAGTCGTTCTGTGACAAGGCCAGCCGAACCGCGCGGGAATTCCGACGAGGATGCCGCTGAAGATCCAGCGGTTCGTCACAATTTCGACCCCTGGGTGAAACGGCTGCTGCAGCGAATCGGGGTCGATGGAGCGGTTGGATTTGCTGTGCTGGCCCGAATGTGGCAGCTGCTGACAGGTCCGGTTACACAAATCCTCCTCGTTGTCAGCCTCTCGAAGGCGACTCAGGACTATTACTATGCCTTCAGCAACATGCTCGGGATGCAGATCTTCGTGGAACTGGGACTGCATGTCGTGCTGATCAGCGTCAGCAGTCACGAATGGTCTCGACTGTCGCTGCATAACGGGCGGATCGCCGGAGATGCGGTGGCAGCGTCTCGACTGATTTCACTTGGTCGTATGATGCTTTGGTGGTATGGGATTGCAGCTCTGATCTTTGCGGTCGTCATCACACTGGCCGGGTTCCTGTTCTTTCGCGAGGCGTCAGTCAGCGGGCAGGAGATCCGTGAGACCGTCGCGTGGATCGCACCGTGGATTGCTCTGGTCACCATCAATGGACTGCAGTTGCCCTTACTTCCGCTGACGGCCATCCTGGAAGGCTGCAATCAGCTGTCTGTCATCAACCGAGTCCGATTCTGGCAGGCAGTCATCGGGACGATCGTCGTGTGGACCACCATCAGCAGTGGCTTTGGGTTGTGGGCTCTGGTGGCATCGGCTGCGGTCCGGTTGGGGGGTGAGACATATCTGGTGGCCGTTCGCTTCCGGTTATTTTTCGTGGCATTTCACTCGCCACCCGGTTCCCATCGAATCTGCTGGAAGCAGGAGATTCTTCCATTGCAGTGGCGAATTGCAGTCCAGGGAATTCTGTTGTGGCTGGCAAATCAAATGCCTTTGCTGATCATCTTCAAAGGACGGCCGGCGGGCGAAGCGGCTCAGCTGGGAATGACGTGGACCATCCTGACTGCGTTTCAGTCAGCGTCACTGGCGTGGATCGAGACACGGCGCCCGGTCTTTGGAGCGTTGATCGCTGAGCGGAAGTTTGCCGAGCTCGATCGATTGTTCTTCAGGCTGACAAAACTGTCGATGCTGGTGATGACGTCGGCGGTGACAGCCTTCTGCATGGCTGTCTGGTGGATGGGAACTCGCGATGAGTGGCTGTTCGAACGACTTTCCGGCCGAATGCTCCCGCCGGGGCCTGCCGCGATGTTTTCCGCAGCGATGGTGCTGATTCAATTTTCTCTGTGTACAAATCTTTATGTGCGCGCCCACAAACGGGATCCGTTTCTGGTCGCCTCAATCGTATCCAGCCTGACCGTGGCCACCCTCGAAGTCTGGTTGGGAAATCTTTACGGTTCTGCCGGCGTGGCTGGCGGTTATCTGCTGGGCATTTCCCTGGTGCAGGTTCCGTTGTGGACCATGATCTGGGCACGCACTCGACTGGAATGGCATCGGCCGGAGATCAGGGATGCCTGAAGAATCTGAAACAAAGAGTGACGAACGGATGTTGATGGATTCTTCCCATCCATGCAGTGAAATGCTTCGGCTGGAACGCATTTGCTGTCCATTGTGCGGCTCGACGAACAGTTCCGCGGTTCAGATTTCCCGCGACAATCTCTGTGGGATCGTCGGCGAGTTTGTGGTGGAACGCTGCGATGAGTGTGGTCATCGCTTCATGAATCCTCGTCCGGTGCCCGAGTGTCTCGGCGCCTGTTATCCTGAACACTATGGTCCCCATCAATCGACGCCGGATGCTGCTTCGCGCTCCACAACCGCGGTCGTGTCGGGATCGAACGCCGCGAGTGATCGCAGTGGGGCCGGGCGACCCCTGATGCTGCGAATTCTTCCGCTCCGGTATGTTCCTGGACTGAAGCGACTGTACAACTGGCTGATGGACGATCGCAGTCAGCCGGTGCCTCCAGTCCCACGGATGACGAGTCCCGGAACCCCAGCCAGCGCAGTGATGAGTTCCAGCTGCAGGACGAGTGCTGAAGGTCCCTGTGCACTGGAGCTGGGATGTGCCACGGGGCAGTACCTTGTAAGGCTGCAGGATGCCGGATGGAAGGCGGTGGGAATTGAGCCTGGCAGTCGACCGGCCATGATGGCCCAGCAGGCCGGGCTGGAGGTTCACTGCGGAACACTGGATTGCTGCGAACTCCCGCGGGAGCATTTTGATCTTGTCGCTGCCTGGATGGTGTTCGAGCATATTCCGGATGTCCGTCGGACGCTCGAGAGAGTCCACGACCTTCTGAAACCGGGTGGCACGCTGCTCTTCAGTATCCCCAACGCTGGCTGCTGGGAAGCAACGTTTTTCGGGAGGTACTGGTATGTTTGGGAATTACCCAGACACCTGCATCATTTCACACCGTCTTCGATTCAAACGCTTCTGCAGCAGTGCGGCTTTACAGAGATTCAGATTACGCATCAGCGAAATGTGTCAAATCTTGTGGGCAGTGCTGCTCTGGCGATTCTTGCTCGCTGGCCGGAATGCCGTTTCGGCCGATGGCTGCTGCGCTATCCTGACCGGCCGACATTCGTAACCAAACTGTTGCTTGCTCCACTGGCCCATGTACTGGCATGGATTCGGCAGGGAGGACGATTGACGATCTCCGCGCATCGACCGCCTTCCGAGAATGTCTGCAGGGCCTGACTCATCTCACAGGAACCTGTGATCACCTCTGTCACATGAATGAGCCACATCAGAATGTCGGGGAATGCTGTTTGAATATCCTCTTCCTGTCCTCGGGTGACCGAGTTCCCTCCGCTCGATTTCGAATTCTGCCATGGCTGGACCATTTTCGAGCCGAGGGGCATCGGGCCGTTGTCGCCCACAGTTTCCCTCAAAAGTACGACTATTTCCCCTGGATGGGCTTTCGGCCCAGTCAGCTTTTGAAACGAAGTGTGCGCTGGTGGCACTGGCTGCGAACAAAGTTGCAGCGATTTGATGTCGTGTTCATCGATCGTGAGATTTTTGATAATACGACGATTGATATGGAGCGACGATTCCGCGAATGCTGCGGTCGCCTTGTTATCGATCTGGATGATGCCGTGTTTCTGCGCTATCCGGAAAAATTTGATCAGCTGATGAAACTGGCCGACATGGTCGTCTGTGGAAATCGGTTTCTTGCTGACAAAGTGCGACCACTCAACTCCAGCTTTTGTCAGATCCCCACGTGCGTGGATCTGCAGGAATATTCTGAACGGTCCTTGCGATCGAGCGATGATTCCCGCCCCGTCGTGGGATGGATGGGAACCGCTGGCAATCTGAAGTATCTGTCAGTCGCGGCAGAAGCACTGCGAACGCTCGCCCGCGAGATACCGTTCGAACTGCGAATTGTTGTCCCCGACATCTCTGCTCTCAGCGAAGTCGATCTGTCAGGTGTCAATGTTGTGCACGAGCGATGGCAGCCGCATCGCGAAGTCGAACAACTTCAGCAGTTTGATATCGGACTGATGCCCCTCTTCCCCAATCAGGAGTGGGATATCTACAAGTGTGGCCTGAAACTGATTCAGTATCTGGCCGTGGGAGTCCCGGGAATTGCTGCTCCGGTGGGTGTGAACTCCGAGATCCTCGACAACAACCAGAACGGGATTGCCGCCCAAACGACGGAGGAATGGCTGGCTGCATTGCGACTGCTCACCAGTCGTGCAGACATCAGGCACCAGATGGGACGTCGTGGTCGGCAGACGGTCGAACGGAAATACTCAATCCAGGCCAATTATCCGGTGTTGCGAGATGCACTGTTGCAGTTGACCAGGCGGGGAAAAGGGTCAGTGTGAGTGGCAACGCCATCCGTGGGCCGGAATTCGGCTGTCCCGCCACACGGGGCAGACCCGGTGGCGGGAAAGAATTGTCAAGGCCCGAGGGTGATCCTTATGGGCTGGTTGTCTGACTCCAGGCAGCGGGAAGTCCCTGAGTGATCTCGATGTGATCGAAATGGTGGCCGGATCTGGTTCCGACGGTGCGAGCCCAGTTGGCCATTCGGTGCAGGCCTTCTTCGAGTGAAGTCGCGGAGCGGCAGCCGAAAATCTGATCACACTTCGAATGATCGGCCCAGGCGATCTTCACTTCATTGCGTGCCGGGAGAAATTCGAAATTCGGTTCGACGTGGAATTCCCGACAGACGGCGATGGCGAGCTCTCGCACAGAGATCGGGACGGACGCTCCTACATTGAAGATCTCACAATTCGCTTCGGGGACAAATGGAGCGGTGACCATGGGTTGCATCAAGTCACCGACGTACGAAAACGCTCGCTGCTGGAGACCGTCTCCGAAAACCGGCAGCGGTTGATTCTGCATGATGCGATTCATGAAGATGCCAACGACGTTGCGGTAGCGATCTCCGATGTTCTGGAACTCTCCGTAGACATTGTGCGGACGGAAGATTGTCCAGTTCAGACCAAACTGCTCATGAGCGGCCTTCAGATCCAGTTCGA
>JBJTOM010000481.1:0-17836 GCA_046074585.1 Planctomycetota bacterium
GTCGCCAGATCAATGACTCGCGTGTGTGTGATCATTTCAGGATGAATATCCCAGTTGGGAACGATCAGCGAACGCACGAGGTCAAGACTGTCAAGCAGAGCCTTCCGGGGCCATCCCGGAAGTTCTCTGTCGAGCCAGCCGACGCAGGCCGGATAAGGCACGATGCTGTACTTCCCCTTCACCCCATTTTCGCTGCACCATTCAGCAAACTCGCGAACAAACGAATCCGGAATCTCGCGCGGGAAGGTCTGCCACGGCTTCTGGTAGGCGGCCCGATCCGGATAGCAGGCATGAAACTGGGGAATACCGAAGTGCCCCATGTTCACAAGGCATGTGGAATCATCGATGATGAACGTGGCTGGAATACGGGCGCGGGGGAAGAGCAGCTTGAGGGCTGGATCCTGCGCGGGACGCTCACCCCGCGGTGCCTGCTGAAACGGGGCTGCCATCAGTGAACGCGAACCAAACCATGCAGGCGGCAGCAGGGTGGTTGAAGCAGCAGCGGTGGTTCGCAGGAAACGTCGGCGTGATGTGGACATGAGCTGTATTCCTCACGGGAACGAAATTCAGCATACAAACCGATATCTGCGGACGATTTCAAGTGATTCAGAGCCGGACTGCGGAATAAAATTCCGCAGTTCCGGCTTTGTTCGTGCCGCGGAGTTGCTGGCGGCGCCCGTGGACCAGCAGCGGTCCGCGCGGGACATCGGGTTCACTTCTTCAGCAGTTCAGCGGTTCGCACGGCGGCGGCCGATCGAGCTTTGGCAATCACGTCAGCGACCTGCACAGGAGTGTAGCCCCTGCGTTTGCTTTCGTCCGCAGCTTCCATAAATGCGTACAGGTCAATGGTTTCTTCTGCGGAAACGGGTGGTGTCCCTGTGCGGAAAAAGCGAACGATTTCGACGACCAGTGGCTTGTAGCCGTCATAGGGGCCAACCGGTGCGACACCCTTGGTGCCGAACGCGGTGCCGCCATATCCGCCACTCCCGCTGCGAATTCCACGGAAGGTTCCAATCCGGCCATCCTTCCAGACACCAGTGACCAGGTCGAAGTCCTTTGTTCCGGCGCGAGTGACTGTCTGGACGCCGGGGCCCATCACGGTGAACAGCGTTTCGCAGCCGTGGATGCCGTACCAGAAAAGATCCGGGTGTGTCGCTTCAAGACTGCAGGGGGAATACGCATCGCAGCCGGTGATCTCGCCGATGGAACCTTTACGAACGGCCTGCGCGGCCGAGGCGAAGCGGAGTGACGAAGAGCTGAACACAGGTGTTTTGAAATGCGAGGCGATTTCATAGATGGCGATGGCATCGGCCAGCGACCCTGCGACAGGTTTGTCGATGAAGAGTGGTTTGCCGGCCCTGAGCACTGGCAGCGCCTGTTCAAGGTGCGGACGACCGTCATTGGTTTCCAGCAGCACAGCGTCGACCTGACTGATCATGGCGTCGAGGTCTTCAACGACTTCCACACCGAGCGCCTTGATCTTCACAGTGTATTCGGGAACTCGACGCACGCTGCTTTCGATATCGGGGCTGCCTTTGGGGTAGACCAGCGTCACTTTGCAGTTGGAGAGTTCGGGGTTGTCGCCGGCCTTATTGAGCAGTTCAGAGAATGCCAGGCAGTGTGATGTATCGAGGCCGATCATGCCGACGCGGATCTGACGGGCAGGTTCATCAGCGGCGAGTGGGGCAGCAGTGAGCACCGCCACGGTCGTCAGGAGCAGGGCAGGGAGGAGTCGGAGCAGGCTGGAGGGGCGAAATTGTTCAGACACGGGGATGCTTTCCGGGAAAAGGAGAGTGGTGGGCAAATTTCAGGGGCGGGTGAGCTTCATTCAGCCTGCTCCGCACGATAACCTTTCCGCATGACATTTGCATCACTCAGCGGGCAACGAATTCTGATCACCGGCTCATCCAGTGGAATCGGCCGGGCGATGGCTCTTGAATGCGCGCTTGCCGGCGCCGACATCGTCATCAATTGCCGCCAGTCGCTGGAACGTGCCGCAGCCGTTGCCACAGAAATTCGCAGTCTTGACCGCCGCGCAGATGTGATCATCGCCGATGTCTCAGACGCAGACGACCGCCAGAGACTGCTTGAGACCACCCTGCAGTCCGGTCCGCTTCACGCAGTCATCTGCAATGCCGGTGCGGATCTGCTCACGACCGAACTTCGCAGCGCCCCCTTCAGCCACAAACTGCAGGCACTCCTGCAAACCGATCTTGTCGGCACCATTGAACTGTCCCGGGCTGTCGGGGCGCATCTGCGGAATTCTGGTGGCGGCAGCCTGATCACCATCGGCTGGGATCAGTCCGATCGGGGCATGGAAGGCGACAGTGGTGAACTCTTCGCGGCGGCCAAGAATGCCGTCATGGGCTTCACACGTTCGCTTGCACTCAGTCTCGCACCGCTGGTTCGTGTGAACTGCATCGCACCTGGCTGGATTCGCACGGCCTGGGGTGAAAGAGCCAGCGATTACTGGCAGCAGCGAGTGCTCAGCGAAACACCCCTGAAACGCTGGGGCGAACCCCGCGATATCGCCCGGCTGGCCCGCTTCCTGCTCAGCAGCGATGCCGGCTTCATCACCGGACAGGTGATCAATGTCAATGGTGGAGCTGTTCGATAGTGCCGAGAATCGTCATGCGGGATGTGCGCGGACAAAAGCTGCTGTTTGTCACCGGGAGACTGGCAGAGTCGAGCCTGCGAGAGGTGCTGGAAGGCATCGCTCCGCAGGCTGGTTTCCGCTGGGAAATCGCCGTTCCCGGAATTCAGGTTGCAGCGCTGCTCCACACCAATCTGCTCAAACGCCGCCTCCAGTTGCCCCCCGACGTGGATCGCGTGATTCTTCCGGGGTGGTGTCAGGGCGATATCGAGGACCTGTCCCGGCACTTTGGCACGCCCTTTGAATCAGGTCCGAGGGATCTTTATGAACTGCCGGAGTTTTTCGGGACCGGCAAACGCCGCAAGGCCGACCTGAGCCGCTGGTCAATCGAAATCGTGGCCGAGATCAACCACGCAACACGGCTGCCCCTCGCAGATGTTCTCGCACAGGCTCAATCCCTGGCTGAAGCCGGAGCTGACATCATCGATGTGGGGGGCGTGCCCGGCGAAAGCAGCCCGCGAATTGCAGAACTGATCAGCCTCCTGAAATCTCATGATCTGCGCGTGTCCATCGACAGCTTCGACCGTCACGAAGTCGAGCAGGCAGTGGCTGCCGGCGCAGAACTCATTCTCAGCTGCAACCACAGCAACGTCGACTGGGTTGCCAAGCTGGGAGTCGAAGTTGTCGCCATCCCCGACTCCCCGCAGGATCTGGATTCGCTCGATCGACTCGCCAGCCGACTCGATCAGCTCGGCTGCCGATTTCGGCTCGATCCCATTCTGGAACCCATCGGGATGGGATTCGCCGCATCGCTGGGACGCTGCCAGGAAGTCCGCCGTCGCCACCCGCAGCAATCCATGCTGATGGGAGTGGGCAACGTTACAGAGCTGTCAGAAGTGGATTCGGCCGGAGTCAATCTGGTGCTTGCGGCCTTCTGTGAAGAGCTGGGAATTCAAAGCGTTCTCACCACGCAGGTGGCCAACTGGTGCCGCACCGCCGTGGCAGAATTCAACCTCGCACGCCGGCTCGTGCACCACGCGCTGACAGCACAGACCATCCCCAAACATCTCGACTCCCGCCTCGTCATGCTCCGCGATTCCCGGCTCAGAAACCTCTCTCTGCCGGCACTCACCGAACTCGCCCGTGCCCTGACGGACCCCAACTATCGGATTCATGCCGAACAGGGCGAGCTGCATCTGATGAACAGTGACGGTCACTGGCACGGCGTCGATCCCTTCACTCTCTTCGCTGCAGCCGAAAAAGCCGCCGCCGCAAACAGACCCGCAGCTCCCGTGGATGCCTCACACGCCTTCTACCTCGGCTACGAACTTGCACGCGCTCAGCTGGCGCTGCAGCTTGGCAAACAGTATGTTCAGGACCAGCCGCTGCGATTCGGCATCGCCGGGGAATCAGGCTGGCTCGATCCGCACGGCTGAACGCCCGCTCTGACTGTCTTCGACTTAATCCCGGACGCCCGGAAAATCCTCGATTTTCAGCAGATTTTCATGAATCACGAAGTCCGCAGCTTTGGCAACATCGTCGCTCTTCGGCTCAAAAGCGAACGAAACTCCGGCGGCCGCAAACATGCAGCGGTCAGGCAGTCCGTCTCCAACTGCCAGCATGCGATCCGGCGGGATCTGCAGTTGCTGGCCAAGGTGAAGCACAGCATTGTGTTTGCAGACCACGTGTTCACGACACCCGAATGGATGCTTCATTGCAGAGCTGACAGTTATGCGACCTGTGGCGACACCGTCGCGGAACCGCATCAGGTGAGCGATGCTGAAATCCGCAAACACTCTTCTGCGGATAATCTCGGCAGCCACAAAATAGCTGTCACTGATGATTCCCATATCAAAAATCGCGAGATTTGTCGCTCCCTCGACGCGCGCCAGCAGACTGCTGAGTTCAATCTGGCTGCTGCGTTCAATTTCCTCAACCTCCTCTACCTGCTGAGCACTCAGGCGACCGTAACGGGACGCGCGAGTCAGGATTGCACGCGACACCTGTCGCGCCATGTCACCAGGAGCTTCGAGTCGCTGGCTGTCGTGCTCGACTCGCCCAATGCCGACCTGAGCAATTCTGGCGCCCGACTGAACGGCGTCAATCAGCAATCCGACATCCACTCCTTAATCTGTTTCGAGCATAAGCTTCCGCAGCAGTGATCGACGTCCGGAAATAATGCCTCCCAGTGGTTGTTCAATGTGGTTGAGCTCCGGAAAAAATGTCTGCAGAAGCGGGCGAGCGGTCAGCACGGTCACTCGACCTGCAGAACGCGAAAACTGCGCCTTCACAAAGTCGGCTGTATCATCCTGCAGGGGTTGGATCATCAGAGAAACCAGATCCGGCTGAAGCGAGGAAAGATCGCCGTCAGGAAAAATCAGAAACTCATTGGTTGCGGCCTGAATGCCGTCACTCATCGAGGCCCCCTTTCCAGGCAGCGTGCTGGTGATCACCTTCGCGCCTGCAGCCGAAGCGATCTCCGGAGTCCCGTCAATGGATCCATCGTCGACCACTATGACTTCTGTGACTTGGGCAGATCGTGCTGCAAAGTCAACAACGTACCGGATCGTCTGTGATTCATTCAGCACCGGAATGATCATGGTAATCATGGCACCTCCCGTTATTGCCGCTGTCTGAGTGAGCAGTCTGGATCCTGATTGCCCAATCATCGTGGTGAAACTCAAAACTGACAGGAGCGACAGACAACAAACAGCCCGGATGTTTCGTGACTTCATCGTCATGGAAATTCTTTTTCAGACTTCGGTGCCAGGAGACGGAGTGATGTGAAGGATGTTGTTCAAAGTGTGGTGCTTTTTTTGCAGAGTGACGTTATCCTTGTCCGGGATCGCGGCTCGAAATCTCCCCTCGTTTCTCTTCCTGTAAAGCCTCCGCACGATGCTCACCTCGCAACTCATTCATCCCCGCATCTCTGAAGTGCTCGCCCGGGCCGGCCACAGCGCTAAGGTGCTGATCGCAGATGGCAACTATCCCGCCTCCTCCGCCATCGGTCCAAAGGCCGAACTGGTCAGTCTCAATCTCGCTCCCGGACTCGTCACTGTCGCTCAGGTGCTCAAAGTTCTCCTCACTGCCATCCCCGTCGAAGCCGTGAGCACCATGGGTATGCCTGAAGATGATCCCTATCGCCTGCCTCACGATCCGCCGGTCTGGACCGAATATCGGTCCATTCTTTCCGCAGCCAATCTGGACATTGAACTGCAGCCAATCTCTCGCTGGCAGTTCTACGATGCCGTTGATTCCCGCGATCACGTGCTCACCATCCAGACCGGAGACCAGGCATTGTGGGCCAATCTTCTGCTGACTGTCGGTGTCCGCAAACCGGGTCCGTCCGTCCGTCCTTCAAGCGAAGGATGATGGATGGAACCAGAGCGAATCGAACGGCTGGATGATCCGCGGCTGGACGTCTATCGCAATCTGAAATCCACCAACGCCACGCGAGATGCCCGCATCTTTATCGCTGAGGGTCCGACTGTGGTGGACCGGGTGCTCCGGAGTGGCTTTTCGGTGTCCAGTGTGGTGATCAGCGACCGTAAGTTTGCCAGCTTCTCGTCGCGACTTTCTGTCGACATCCCGGTCTACCGCCTCAGACAGGAGCTTGCAGAAGAACTTGTCGGCTTCGCCTTTCACTGTGGAGTGATGGCCTGTGCCCTGCGTCGCCCGCCACTTGCCCCCGAACACTGGCTTCCGGCCCAGGGCCCGGCACTTGTTGTGGCAGGAGACCGCATCACGGATCCGGAAAATGTGGGCGCACTGATCCGCATCGCGTCAGCCTTCGGGGCGGCCGGAGTGATCTTCGGGCCGGGGTCAGCCGACCCCTTCTCCCGCAGGGTGCTTCGGGTGTCCATGGGAAATGCCCTGTTTCTTCCGGTGGCAGAGACGCAAAACATCGAAGATCTTCTGCAGGAACTGGGCTGCCACCATGGAATGACCATCGCCGGAACGCTGCTTGACCCCATCGCACAAACACTCTCTGAATACTCCTTCGCACCCCGCACAGTGCTGGTCTTCGGCAACGAATACGACGGAATTTCAAGTGGCGTCAAGGATCGTCTGAATGCTCGGCTGACAATTCCAATGCTCAATGGGACCGATTCACTCAACGTCGCCGTTTCGGCAGGTATCTTTCTGCACCAATACCGCACCTGTCATCCGGGCTGAGTACCCTTCGTCGGGGCACCCGGCGATCGGCGCTGGACCAGCAGATAACCGCGGTTGTCAATCTGAATGACCGCAGCTTCCTCAGCAGCGTTCAGTGCCATGCGACCTTCAAGCAGGCTGAGCGAATAGAGGCCGGCCCGACGGAGCCGCAGCAGATGTTCGTCGAACACGTCTCGAGGATATTCTGAGAGTGCAGGGCGCAGATCTGCGAGGCTCACGTAGCCCGGCAGATGCGATGTCTGGCTTAATTCTGTAAAGGCAGCGTCCAGTGCGGCGGCAAATGCTTCCGCACTGGCCGTCACCTGTGGCGATTCAGACGTGCTGTTGGTGGCAGGGGGCTGCACTGCGACTGAGGTACTGTGACGGATGCGACTGAGGTCCAGCAGTTGCCACTTGCGGGCGATTCGCCCCAGTCCGATACCGGCTGGCAGAACGGCTCCGGCGATGATTTCTTCTGCCACGATTTCCAGTTGTGGTTTGACGGCCACAGACAGTCCGGCTGCCGCTGCCAGCTTTTGTGGAGCCATGGCGACGTTGTCGTCGGTCGTGCCGCGACGAACGAGAAAAGTGAGCATGGCCGGGGAACGCACGCAGGACGACAGATCGTCTGTCAGGAAGACCGGTGAATCCGGTGCATTCGGGCAGGCGATGGTAGCGCTGGAGAGAAATGGTTCGACCTGGGTTGCTTTGTGAAGGATCTGGCGAGGAACATCTGTGGTGACGAGTTGCTGCAGGGCGGACCAGCGCAGGGGATAAAGCGTTCCGCCGTCGGCTCGTGCCTTGTGAAGGGCCTGAATAAGTCTTTCGGAGATTGTCTTTTCGGGGCTGGGGAAGCGAAGATCGCGGAGCAGCAGATCGGGTTTGCGCGGAGTTCCGGCGGGTGTGCTGTGGCAGATGGTTGTCAGGAGCTGTGCGGCGCCCGGCTGCAGCCATGCGTTCACAAAGCCTGGCTGCACGTCTTTTGAAAGGAGTTTGGCGAGTGCTGACAGGCGAATTTCGGGACTGGCGGGCGAGCAGGTTTCTGTGAGCAGCCGCGCAAGCAGGAGCGGATTGCCGAGCGTCAGAATCAGGCGTTCGGAGTCACAAATCCAGGCTTCGAGGCCACTGCCTCGCAGTGTCTGGATGGCTGTCTTCAGTTCCGGGAGGGCGAGCGCTGCGGGAAGAAACGGATTGTCGGGCGAAATGCCGGCGAGTGCCAGCAGTTCGGCAAATGCTGTGACGGGGCGAGAATGGTCAGGAGTTCGACGCAGTGCTGACAGTAACTGGCTGGCGAGTTGTGTTTCAGGACGCGGAAACCGGGTATCGTGGAAACTGACGTGGCTCTTTTTGCCTTTGGTGGTGCGAACGACAGCGATCCCTGCGGGGGGCGTGCGGGAGTCTTCGGACCAGGCTGTGAGCGTTTGTTTCTGCAGACGTTTATCGAGTGATTTGACGAGATCAGGCAGAGGGCGGACGGGGTGATTGATGGAGCATCCGTGGAGGGGATGCAGGACCAGTCGCTGCAGGAGCTGCCGGGATTCTGCCAGCTGCTGGATGTCCGACGTGAGCGACACCGGGCTGTCTGCGTCATCCGGAATCGCCACCACCACGGCTGTTTTTGCGGGTGGTTTGGCAAGCGCCTGCCGTGCGAGTTCCTGGTGGGGTTGTGGCAGTGATTGCAGCAGTTCGGACCAGGTGAGGAGCGCAGGGGTGGGCGACTGAGTGATCAGCGTCTGATGCTGTTCAAGCCGTGCAGCGAGAGCATAGCCGATCTGGGCGGACAGAGCGGAGGCTGAGGCGGATTTGGCCATGAAAGACGGTCCGCAGGATTAGTGGAACTGATGCAATCCACAGTTCTGCCGCAGTTTCTGCAGTTGCTGCAGTTGCTGCGGTGGTGGCGCTGCAGCCATTCGGCATGGTGTGTCGAAGGAAGATAAGGACATCCCTGTCCGCCACAGAACCGTTGTGAAGTTCCGGGTGGCTTCCGTTCGCAGGCGGAGCATAGAAAGGGGAGTCTGCGTTTCGCAAATGAACCGGCGATTTTGTTATGGATTCGGTGAAATTCGGAAACCCGGAACCGGCAGCCGGAATGGGGCCCGCACTGGGGCCGGAATCGAGCCTCGAATGCCGGCGAAGTCTTGAACATCTGCTTGCCGCACTGACTGCGATTCTGCTCTGCGTCGGCGTGCAAATGGTGCAAAGTGCAAGTCTGACGTCGCGTCCGAGTCGTCTGGATGAGTTGTTTCTGACGCGGCATCTGATGTGGATTGGGGTGGCGACGACCGCCGCATGGGGGGCCTCACGGCTCACTGCTGACGTGCTGGAACGACATGCTCGAACCCTGTTCTGGTGCTTTGCCCTGCTGATTGCTGTCGTGCTGATCCCTGGGATCGGCACTCGCATCAACGGTGCTCAGCGGTGGATTCGATTTGCCGGCCTTTCTCTGCAGCCATCGGAGCTCGGGCGACTCATCCTTCCCATGGTCGCAGCCGCTGAAGTGCTGCGACAGAAACGCAGTGGCCCGATGACACTCGACGGACTGCCACGAACACTCCTGCCATTGTTGATCAGCATTCCGCTGGTGGCTGCTGAGCCGGATCTTGGGGCCGCGGTGTTTCTCACAATCGCTTTCCTCCTCGCACTGTTTTTCGCTGGCTGGCCCCTGCGATATTTCGCCCTCTGCGGACTGCTGCTTATTCCGGCCGCTGCCGGACTGCTCGTGCTTCGTCCCTACCAGCTGCAGCGGATCACTGGATTTCTTGAGACATGGCAGAACCCTGCTGCCGCACCGTGGCAGATTCGTCAGTCACTGCTCTCACTGGGGTCCGGCGGGTTGCAGGGAACAGGCATCGGCCGCGGCTGGCAGAAACTCAGCTATCTTCCCGAGGCGAATACGGATTTCGTGTTTGCCGTGATCGGGGAAGAGCTGGGGCTGATCGGGACACTGACCGTCTGCTTTGTGTGGATCGTGTTCTTCTTCACTGGCCGTTCCGTGCTTGCACATCTGCCTCGCAACAGCTTTGCATGGATCGTCGGCACCACACTGCTCACCCAGCTTGTTTTGCAGGCGATGGCCAACATTGCCGTTGCCGTGGCACTGGTGCCGCCGAAGGGAGTGCCACATCCGCTGGTCAGTTATGGAGGCACGAACCTGCTGGTGAGTCTTTCTGCTGTCGGTTTCGTACTGGGGCTGGCACGTTCCGGGCCGTCAGGTCGCTGATGGTGCAGCGTCGATTGGAGTCCATGTTGAAAAGGTGGCTGCCTGGCCGACGCGCTGCCCGGAGAGGTTGACAAGGTTCCAGATGATCGCCTGACTGATATGAAAGCGTTTCCCGGTGCTGCTGATGCGGATGCCTTGATAATCATCCACGTAGCCATCGCGGAGCGCGCGAGCCATCATTTCGGCGCGTTCATCGCGGTGGAGGGGTTCGGCGGTGAGCCGCGAGGGTATGGACGTGAGAGTGGAGGCGTCCATTTCCCAGAGCGTGAGTGCAATGCGGTTGCCATAGTTGAGGACCGGGTCTTCCTGAGTGCCGTGGGATACGACAACGAACGGCGCCTCGAACAGGCGTCGCGCTTCATCTTCCGGGTCATCACTGCGGGGAATGAGTTCGCGACCGAGATATTTCTGGAAGGAGTCGAGGAGGACCTGGGAGTGCAGGAGCCATTGCGGGGCAAGCCATGGCTGAGCGTTGAAGGCGGCGAGGGCTGCTGCAGCGTTCGCGGCAGCCTGGACTTCCGGACCTGCCGCTGAGTCTGCAGCTTCATTCGCCAGGGTGAACGAGGTGGACTCTTCTGTTCCGGCGTGGTCGAGAACGTCAGCGGCGTCGTGATGATCGGGGAATTCATCCGTGTCAATGGTTGTGGTGTTGGCAGAGACCGCCGTTTGATCGGAGCGTTTCGGGGGTGGCCCCGGGTATTGGTAAAACTGGCATTCAAGCTTGCCGTTGAAGAGTTTTCTGCGGCGGTGAGCTCGACGCCCGAACTGGTGCTCGAACGCTCGGCTGGATGTGATCACGTAAATGCTCCATGTGGACAGCGGAGCGAGAACGCGACCGAGTTCGCGATAGACGGCAGCGACTTCTTCGGGGTTGCCAAGGCGTTCGCCGTAGGGCGGATTGCAGATGACCACACCATAGTCCTGGCTGGTGCGGAAGTCACTGACTTCCTGGGCGCGGAACTGAATATCCGTTTCGACTCCGGCTTCCCGGGCTCCGCGTTCAGACAGGCGGATGGCAGCAGGGTCATGGTCGAAGCCGAGCACGGCCTGGGCAAGACGGGGCTGGCGGAGATCGCGGGCTTCGGTGCGAGCATCCTTCCAGATACGGCGATCGAACCACCGCCAGTCTTCGGCGGCGAAAGAACGTCCCATACCGGGAGCGATATTGCGTCCGATCATGGCTGCTTCAATCGGAATGGTGCCGCTCCCGCAGAAGGGGTCGACCAGGAGTCTGTCGCGATTCCAGTAACTCAGCTGGATGAGCCCGGCGGCCATGGTTTCACGCAGCGGAGCGGCGCCGACGAAGACGCGGTAGCCACGTTTGTGGAGCCCATCGCCGGACGTGTCGAGCGTGATTGAGGCCACGTCGCGCAGGAGCGAAACTTCGATGGGGTAGACGGCACCGCTTTCTTCAAACCGGAATCGCTGGTACTTTTTCTTCAGGCTTTCAACGATCGATTTTTTGACACACCCCTGAACGGCCGGCACGGCGTGCAGTCGCGACATAACGCTGCGCCCCGACACCGGGAACTTCGCGTCCACAGGCAGCAGGTCGGCCCAGGGCAGATCCTTTGTGCGGTCGAACAACGCGTCAAAGTCGGGAGCCGGAAATTCGCCAACACGAATGAGCAGCCTGTCAGCGGAGCGCAGCCAGAGGTTGCAGCGGGCAATATCACGCTCGTCGCCCTGAAAGTAGACACGGCCGTCGACCGTACGAAGCACCGTGTAACCGAGCTGCTGAAGTTCACGGGCGGCAACGGCTTCCAGGCCGAAAGTGGTCGTGGCAATGAGGTCAAAACGGGGCATGTGGGGGACTGACTTCGTGGCAAACAGGGACGCGGTCAGGAAACCAGGGGGAGTTGGAGGGGGAATTGGACGAGGGCCGGGAGGAGAAGTCAAACTCATTCTGCCTGCATCCGTCCGCCCCCTCCCAAATTCCAATAAATCCACCCCATTTTCCTGTGGACGGTGGTGCCGGAATCCCGGAAACTGCCGATTCCTCCTGTTGCTGTCCGCCCCAGCCTGTTTCCGGAGCCTCTCATGGCAGCATTTTTTGCCGATCGTTCGTCCCGCCGCGGGTTTCTGCATGCTGGTCTGCTGGGTACCGCAGGTCCTGGCCTCGCATCTCTGCTGCGTCTGCAGCACGCGTCCGCTGCCAGTCGCCCGGTGGCTGCTTCGGCCAGACAGCCGTCCGTGATCATTCTCTGGATGCGCGGGGGCCCCAGTCAGCATGAAACGTGGGATCCCAAACCAGAGGCGCCCGTGGAATACCGGGGATACTTCGGGTCCATTCCCACAGCGATTCCCGGCGTGCGTATCTGCGACATGCTGCCATTGTCCGCAAAATGCATGGACAAATGGTCGATTGTCCGCAGTCTGCACCACAACGATGCCGGACATTCGTCAGGCGATCAGCTGTGCTTTACCGGGTACCCCAGCCAGGGCGCGCCAGACCTCAATGTTCGTCCCAGCTGCGGGTCGATCGTCGCCAGACAACTCGCCGCCCGCCGCCCTGACCTTCCACCCTACGTGATGATTCCCAAACGCGTTCCCGGAGTCGACCCGGCGTACCTCGGCCCCGCCTGCGCCCCCTTCGAAACGCAGGCCGACCCCGCTCAAACCGGCCCCTTTCGTATCCCCAATCTGGCTCCGGCAGACGGCCTTGCCGTGGATCGCGTTGAAGATCGACGGTCGCTCCTGGGACAGCTGGACCAGTTCCGCCGACTGACGGACCTCAACGCCCGCTATCAGGCTGTGGACTCCTTTCAGGCAAAAGCCTGGGATCTGCTGCTGGGTACCGCCGCCCGCCAGGCTTTCGATCTCGACGCGGAACCGGCGGCCGTGCGGGAACGCTATGGCTACATGCCGGCGTACATTGCGCCGACGCCCGATCGCTGTGGTGTGCCGGCATGGAGTCAGCGGTTTCTTCTGGCGCGGCGTCTGGTGGAAGCCGGAATCCCGCTCGTCACCGTCGACTGCCGCTGGTGGGATACTCACGTCAAAGGCTACGAAACCATGCGGGATGGCTTTCTGCCGCGCTGGGACCGCGCTTACTCCGCACTGCTCGAGGACCTTGACGAACGCGGCCTGCTGCAGTCCACGCTGGTGCTGGCATGGGGAGAATTCGGCCGCACGCCAAAGGTCAATTCCACCGGCGGACGCGACCATTACCCGAATGTCTTCTGTGCGGCTCTCGCCGGCGGCGGGCTCAGAGGTGGTCAGGTGGTTGGTGAATCCGACCCGTACGGCGCTTTGCCGCTCAGCAACCCCAAACAGCCCCAGGACATTCTCGCCACCGTCTACCGGCATCTGCAGATCGACACCTCCGTGAATTACCTCGATCACAGCGGCCGTCCCGTACCAGTACTCCCGTTTGGTACTCCGCTCCACGAACTGACCTAGACCGCAGGCGGGGAGCGAAGTCAGAATTGGCGATCTCCTGCGTCAATTTGCCGAACTCCTGCGTCAGCACTGTCTTTGCAGTTCCTGCAGTTCTGAACGATCTGAAATCGAGCAACCTGCTTATGTCCATCGCTTCGCACCTGTTTCATTATGTGAAGTCCGGATTTCACCCGGCAACAGCCCGTCGTTCACGATGGCGTTCGATGGCGCTGGACATCATCCGACGCAGTGAACTGCTGGTGACACTGTCAGACGAAGAACTGCTCACCCGCGGCAGACGGCTCCGCTGGGACGCACGGGCCGGAACGCCGCTCGCCGATCTGCTCCCTGACGCCTACGCACTGGTGCGCGAGTCGGCACGCAGATGTCTGGGCATGCAGCATTTCGCGGTGCAGATCATGGGCGCGATTGCGATGTTCGAGGGCAATATTGCCGAAATGCAGACCGGCGAAGGCAAAACACTCACCGCTACCATGCCGTCCTTCCTGCGGGCACTGGGAGGACAGGGCGTTCACGTGGTGACAGTCAATGATTACCTCGCGAAACGTGACGCCGAGACCATGGGCCCGGTCCACCAGAAACTGGGACTCACCGTCGGAAAAATTCTTGAAAACATGGAGCCCGACGAACGGAGAAAAAACTATGCGGCAGACATTACCTACGGAACCGCCAAGGAAATGGGCTTTGATTATCTCCGCGATCGACTGCGTCTCGGAGCCTCTCAGGAGGACGGCAGTCCCAGGCTGCGGCGTTTCATTCGAACGCTTCGGGGAACCGAAGAGCCGGTGCAGCGAGGACATCACTTCGCACTCATTGACGAGGCTGACAGTATTCTGATCGACGAAGCCCGCACACCACTGATTATCGGCCTGACACAGCCCAACGATCCGGCCACCGTCAACCTGTTTCGCTGGAGCAATCGCGCGACTTACCAGCTCGAACACAAACGCGATTATGTCTATGAGCCTGAACGTCGCAATGCGTGGCTGACCGATGCCGGATGCCGGCGAGTCGTTCTGCTCTCCAAACCGTCGCTGCTCAGTTCCATGGACACCGAACGCATCTATTCGCAGGTCGAAAAAGCGCTCACGGCAAAGCATGCGTTTGAACGTGACCGGGATTATGTGATTGTCGACAGTAAAGTGGTCATTGTCGACGAAGGGACCGGCCGCGTCATGGACGGCCGCAAGTGGCAGGACGGTCTGCATCAGGCAATCGAAGCGAAAGAGCTGGTGCCGATCACGGCCGCCACCGGCGAAGCCGCACGAATTACCGTGCAGAGCTTCTTCCGCCTGTACGTGCATCTCGCCGGAATGACGGGCACAGGAACGCAGGCCGCCACAGAACTTCGCAAAACCTATCGCATCAAAGTCACCTCGATCCCCACAAATAAGCCGTGTATTCGCCGAGGTCTCGTGCCCCGCTTCTTCACCACCCAGGAAGCCAAACGCAACGCGATTGTCGACACCATTCATGAACTCACCGGTCGCGGTCGGGCTGTGCTCGTGGGGACACCTTCCGTCGAAGCCTCCGAAGCCCTGGGGCTGCTCCTTAAGGATCGCCTCATCAAACATCAGATCCTTAACGCACGCTATCACGAACAGGAAGCAGGCATCGTGGCGGATGCCGGCCACGTCGGACATGTCACAATCGCCACGAATATGGCAGGACGCGGCACCGATATTCTGCTCGATGATGAAGTCCGGAAAGCCGGCGGTCTGCACGTCATCGCCACAGAAATGCACAGCTCCAGACGGATTGACCGCCAGCTGGTCGGCCGTGCCGCCCGACAGGGAGATCCCGGGTCGTTCCAGTTCTTCCTGTCAATGGAAGATGAACTGCTGCGATGCCGTGAACCACGCGAAGTGGCCCGAAAACGCAGAATCGCACTGCCCGATCGCAATGGGGAACTCAGCCGCGCATGGCTCCGATACTTCCGGCGCGTCCAGCGGTTTCTGGAACGCATGCACCGCAAACAACGCAAACATCTGCTGAAACAGGAACGCATGCGGCTCGAACAATACGAGAATATGGGACTTGATCCCTGCCTCGAACTGACGGAAAACTGAGCCTCCATCTGCATTCGGCACGCAATCGACGGGAAGCCAGCCAATTTGACCGGCTCAAATTTGACTTCGCGCGAACAGTGACAGATAAACAGTCAGAATTCAGGTTCCTTTTCTGTCCATTTCCCGAAGCACCGGTGCAGTATGCCCCAGGCCGGCGAACCCGTCTTGACCCACACGCCCTGCAGGAGCCCGCAGGCTGGTAACTGCACCACCTGCGAACCTGGCAACAATGCCGATGCGGCCAACGGAACGGCATCGCCGGAAATCGCCGCAGGATTGCCCCGTCAGTCCCGCATGCGTGCGTGGGAGCAACCGGTGGCAGACCGGTCCGCAGAGCATGCCGCCAGAGTCCCTGTCCTGAAAATTCACCGCCGCTGGGATCGGCTCGTGCGGCTGTTCGGTGACGCCGCTGTGCTCCGACTGCTCAATACTCATGTTACGGTCGTCGGTCTGGGGGGCGTCGGCAGCTACGCAGCCGAGGCGCTCGCGCGGTCCGCCATCGGACAGCTGACCCTGATCGATTTCGATGATGTCTGCCTCACCAATATCAACCGTCAGCTGCAGGCCTTCCCAAACACCGTCGGTCAGTCCAAAGCCGCGCTGCTGGCTGCCCGCGTGCAGGCCATTCACCCGGAATCCACCGTCACTCCCATTCAGGCATTCTACGACGAACACACGTCCCCGGCACTGCTCACACCCGCACCCCACATCGTCATTGATGCCATCGACAACGTCACCTCCAAAGTCCTCCTCCTGGAAACCTGCGTCCGTCTCCGCATTCCTGTGATCAGCATCACAGGCGCCGGAGCACGACTGGATCCCACGCAAATCCGCGTGACAGATCTCAGCCGCACCAAAGTCGACCCACTCGCCCGCGTTCTCCGAAAGGAACTCGCTCGCCGCGGCATCGGTGACTCCGGTGACTGCGGGATCCCCGTCGTCTATTCCGAAGAAGAAATTCGACAGCCAATCCCGCCCGCGTGGGATGCTGAACACGGCTTCCAGTGCATCTGTCCGCACAATGAAGATTCACCCCACGCCTGTGAACGCCGCCGACAGATCTACGGCACCGCCGCATTCATGACGGCCGCCTTCGCCATGGCCGCCGTCAGCTGGTGCGTCAAAAAGGCCGCTGAATCCCTTTGATCCCTGCGCCTGACCTGAGCAACTGGGATGTTTCCACAGAGCCGCCGGCCCGCCGGTTCCGTTTGCGGCCACCTGATAGTTTCCGGCAAACCAGACCTGCAGAATGAATCCGTCACTGACTCGCGGTCCGGCGAACAGGGTGGGCGCGAATGGAACGCGCTGTTCATCCAGCGCAAGTGCGTGCCAGGCGCGGGGGATGGCAGGCGACAGGTCGGATTCAAGAAAGCTGTCTTTTCCGGCGTTGACGGAACTGAGCAGTTCGACGGCGACATTTTGATCGAAGATCTCCCACGGGATCCCGAGTAAGCCGACGGTATCCCGGACGGCCACGGCTTCGACGGAAGGGCCGACCGGTGTTTGGCAGTGAGTGCTGCAGAAGTCGGCCAGTTCTCGGCCGTATGAGGAGCGTTGTGTGTAGAGATCCCACAGCTGATCAATCGCTCGTTTGTCGCGCAGATCAGCGACGTCGAAGAAGTGATTTTTGAGGACGCCGCAGCGGGTGATAAAGGAGGCCAGGCAGCGTGCCGAGAAGGCACTGCGGCTGAAGCCGGCGATGAAAATGCGGTCGCCGGGCTGAGAGTTGTTGACGATTTCGAGGCAGGCATCCTTGACCTGCTCGAACAGTCCGTAGCCCGGAATTCCACCGCGAAGGTTCTCGAAGGTTTTTGAGCCGACACCCTGGAAGCAGAAGGCCGGCTGTCCGGGTGACTTGACATGCTGAGCACTGCGAAACAGGCGTATGACGTTGGTGTCATCCGGCGCCGTGCCAGATCCGGCCTCATTCCATGTTCCATCGAGACAGATCAGAAGTTTTTTCATGGGATTGACCCTGCCGGCCGTGGTTGGAGTGAGTGCGATATCCGTCGGGGAGATGGCTGAGTTGGAGTTGGTGGGGCCGCCATTGTCGGCGAACAGGCGGGCCTCGAAGGCGTAGAGCATGATGGATCCTGAGTGTGTTCAGCACATTGTGCTCGATCTCAGCAACGCTCCAGTAATTCGGTGGTCCCTGAAAGGACTTCAGCACAGCCTTGCGGTGGGATGACGAAACGGCGTGGAGGACGCTCGTATGGGAAGTGGCGGAAGCGTGTGGGGATGTCAATCCCCCCGTAAAGAGCAACTGAGTCGCCGGACGGCAGTCCGCGGGCAGAAGGACGCTGCAAATGCCACCATCGAGCCGCGCCCGTAAGGAAGCGGGCATCCCCCAGCACGGGCTGCGTTGGGAAGTGGGAAGTGGGAAGTGGGAAGTGGGAA
>JBJTOM010000482.1:0-3043 GCA_046074585.1 Planctomycetota bacterium
GCGCCAAGGCGCAAAGGAAGGACAAAAGGTTCAAATTTCAAACATTTCCAGCTTTGCGCCTTGGCGCCTTTGCGTGAGGTAAGAGTTGCTACAGCAAGATGCCAGGCGGCGCGTCTGCAGGAAATCCGATAGACGATTTCAAGTGTCCTTAACACCGTTTCGTCATCCCAGCTTCGCCCTCCCGGCACCGCCTTCCGTCAGAAAAGTCAACGCCATTGGGCCAGTTCCCGGCAGCTGTTGCTGAAATGCTCTGCCCGCTGCCGCAGCTATCTCAGCAAAACCCGCACCAAAGACGGCGAACACAGCGGGAACGAGCAAAAACGACTCCAGCTGACACCCCAGCGAACTCACCCACGGAACGGGCGTCATTTCTTCTGGCAAACGGCTCACAAACCGCCTAAAATCCCACGACGGCCCAGCGGAAATGGCCCTGACGCCGTTGTTCCTCACCAGGAGAGCACGCCTGTGCGATTCCGTTCCCGCATCAGTCCTCGTCAACAGCAACTGCTGCAGGGCAGCCGCCGCGTCACGCTCGCAATCGCCGGTTTGGGCATTCTCCTTCTCGTCTGGCTTGTCAGTCGCCCATCCGCTACCAATGACATGTTCGGCAACGGCCCCGCCACGCCCGCCGCTGACACCACTGCGGTTCTCAGCGGTCTGCAGTCCGACGAAATCCACGTGATCCCGTCACAGGCTGCACCTCTCGATGCCACCGCTGTCATCGATCGTTAGGGCGCTGCGGCGTTCGAAGCCGGTTCGGCCACGTCCGCTGCCAGAACCTCCGAAGACGCCCCCGACACCCTGACACGCGAAATCCGCGACGATGTCCTGGGAATCGAAAGTCGCGAACTCACTTCCCTCTTCGGGATCCTGAAGCTGACGCAAAAAGTCTTCCCGGAAAAATTCCGACAACTTCCCGAAGCCAGCTATCCCGTCGTGATGTCGGCCCCGGAAGCCTGCCGCGGCAAACCCTTTCTTCTCCGTGGCCGGCTTCGTCGACTCACAGCCGCACCACTCCCCGAATCCGCCAACTCGTGGGGCATCCGGTCCGCATGGGATGCGTGGATCTCGACGTCTGATTCCGGTAACCAGCTCGTTCATGTGCTTGCCCTTTCCGCGGACCCCGGCCTGCTGATTACCGAATCCAAAGGTCGCACAGCGCCCGAAGTGAAACGGGGAACGCCCAAAGTGAAACGGGAAGCGCCCGAAGTGGAACTGGGCGGCTACTTCTTCAAACGCGAAGGCTATGCAGCCCGCGGCAAAGACGGCACCGGAGATCTCGCCCTGACCCCGCTCTTCCTCACCGACCGCATTCGCACAATCCCTGTCGTTGTTGTCGTCTCACGAGCCGAAGAGCTGCGACCGTGGCTCACCTGGGGAGCCGGTCTGCTGGGCTTCGCCGTCATCGCCATCGTCTGCGCCTTCAATTACTCCGACAAACTCTTCCAGCGCACCCGCGCCCATCAGCTCACCCTGCAGACCGCTCGGCCCGAATTCGACAGCGTAGTTGCCGTGACCATCCAGCAGTCACTGGCCGCCATGGAACAAAACGCCCGACAAAACGCCGAAGCATCGCTCCTCCCACCCCCGCCCCCGGTCACACGCTCCTGAGCCGCCGGACGGCAGTCCGCGGGCAACAGCACTGCCACGGCCTTCGTGGGCAGCGCGGCAGGCGCTGGGGCGACTCCCTCACGGCCGCGGCTCGATTGATGCGATCAACGGCATCACGTCAGGGCAATTGGGCAGGGGACGTCACAGGGCTGGACGAGCGTTGTCCAGCTTCAATGGTTTCTTCGGCCGGCTGAAGCAGCTGCTGAGCCAGCACCCAGAGCATCAGGCCGGACCGCAGCGACCACAGGGCCGTACGAATCCAGTTGCTCTGGACCAGCCATCGATGCTGTTCGGCGTTGAAAGCCACGCACAACTGATTGTGGACCGGTACCTGAATAAAGAACGTCGACGCCCACACGGCCAGCAGCGCCGCAAAGGCCACCGTCAGCGGCAGCGAACTTCCCGGTACCGGGCGCCAGAACAGCCAGGCTGCTGAAACCAGTTCGACAGTCATCAGCGGGAGCACCACGGGAGTGATTCGCTGACAATGGGCCTGTTCGTAATTCACGAACGCGCCCTCCCCCACCTCACTCATCAGCGGATATTGCACCACCTGAATCAGCCAGATCAACCCCGTCATGGCAAACGTGCTGAACACACACAGAAGCAGAGCAGCAAGGTTCATGTGGCAAGCCTGGCAGGGCGGTGGGTTGGTGATTGAGGAATTGAGCAGCAGAATTTTAGCCGGCGATGCTGAACATGATAGCCACGGTCTGCGAGCACTGTCATGCACTCACTGAAAATCGCCACAGGTGTTGACAGAAAAGAGCAGGCCTGCTGCCGAGCAAAGCTGAACAGCCACCGGGCCCGACCGGCCCGCTGCTTCGTGCATTCAAATTTGACAATGTCACCCACATGCCATATGCGCATTGCTGAGATGTAAATACCTTGGGCAATGATTTATCTCGACGGCCTGATGTCAGCCACAGCACATCCTGCTGGAAAAAACCGCCATCTCGCAGCAGATCGAGGTATTCCTCGGACAGGTAGCTGCTATCATTTGAAACAACCGATCGCCAAAGGGTGAGCCAGATGCATGTTCTCGCAGATCCAATTGTTTACGCTCTGCTCAAAGAATTCCGGCAGGCTGTCGACGTGATTCGGTCGCTCAGACTTCAGGACCAGCCAGATCTTTCTGTCTACTGCAGGAACATCCAGGAAAGAGCCGAGTATTTCCGCGAAGGCTGCAAATAAGTACGATCAGGATCAGCCCCATTCCGCCGCAAGCACACTGCACCCCCAGTGAAGTTTGTTCTATTGCCCGGTTCGTCACCTTCGACCGCCTATCCCCCGCACTACACTCTTCAATGGCCTTCCCCGACACTGCGGCGCGCAGCGGTGAATGTCGTCTGTTCCCCTGCTTTCTACCCCAACGACCCGCTGTTTTTGGGCTTTTGGCCTGACATCCACCGGGCCCGGGGATTTGATGACG
>JBJTOM010000483.1:0-8150 GCA_046074585.1 Planctomycetota bacterium
CGGAATTCGTGAAGTGCAGGGTGACTTTGAACCGGGTGCTCTGATCGGTATGCGGACCCATGACGGCATGGAGTTTGCGCGGGGGCTGGCGAATTATTCTGCGGACGAAATTCGCCGCATTCAGGGCCGACGTTCGGATCAGATTGCTGCGGCACTGGGGCATGTGCCGTTTGGTGAAGTGGTGCATCGGGATAATCTGGCACTGGTAGGCAGCTGAATTTCAGCAGACGATTGGGAGTTGTTTTGCATGCAGTCATTGCGGGTCATTGATTCACACACAGGTGGTGAGCCGACTCGGGTCATCATCGAAAACGGTCCGGACCTGGGCCAGGGGACAATGTCTGAGCGTCTGGCGGTTTTCCGCGAGCGATTTGACGACGTACGGTCAGCAGTCATCAACGAGCCACGCGGGTCAGATGTGCTCGTGGGAGCACTGCTGTGCGAGCCGCATACACCCGGCTGCGATGTGGGTGTGATCTTCTTCAATAACGCCGGCTACCTGGGAATGTGCGGGCACGGCACAATCGGGCTGATGGTCACGCTGAGGCACATGGGCCGGGTCCGCCCGGGACGCTGTCAGATTGATACCCCCGTGGGAGTCGTCACCGCTGAACTGCTGGATGATCACCGCGTGTCGCTCCGAAATGTGCCAGCCTGGAGATACCGCAAAGCGGTTACGGTGGAGGTCACCGGACACGGCCTGGTCACCGGAGACATCGCGTGGGGAGGCAACTGGTTTTATCTGGTGAGTCACCATGGGCGGATTCTGCATGCGGCTGCGTGGCGCGAGCTGTCCGACTTCACTCAGCAGATTCGAGCGGCCCTGGAGGTGGCGGGTATCACCGGAGCTGGCGGTGGCGTGATTGACCATATCGAGCTGTTTGGGCCACCCTCAGGGCAACACGCCGACAGTCGCAATTTTGTGATGTGTCCGGGCGGAGCGTGGGACCGATCTCCCTGTGGGACCGGTACGAGTGCCAAGCTGGCTTGCCTGGCAGCGGACGGCCGACTGAAAGCAGGCGAGATCTGGAGGCAGGAAAGCCTCGTGGGCAGCGTGTTCACGGGGCACTGGGAGGCGGTGGCCGAGCGGATTGCGGACGCAGAGGGCCCGGTGATCTCACCCACGATTACCGGTTCGGCATGGATTACGGCTGAGTCAATCCTGCTGCTGGACGATTCCGATCCCTTTCGTTCGGGAATTCGTCCAATTCAACAGCTCTAACCCCGCCTGTTTCTTCCCAAAGCCCCTCCATTCCGGGCAGAATCCGCTCCAACGGAACTTACCAGCAGGACTCCAGAAGATTTCAAAGCAGGGCTATGGCAACAAAACAGCGGACAGTGGTGATCGGTGGTGGCGTCGTCGGGGGCTTCACAGCATGGTATCTGGCACAGGCTGGCCATGAAGTGACGATTGTCGAACAGGGACAGTTCGGCCGTCAGTGTTCCCATGGAAACTGCGGATACGTCAGTCCCAGCCATGTGATTCCGCTGGCCCGTCCCGGCCAGGTGCTCAAAGGCCTCAAGGGAATGCTCAGCACCCAGACTGCCCTCCGTATCAATCCCTCAAAGCTCATTCCGCTGGCCCCCTGGCTCATCCGTTTTGCCTTGCGTTGCAATACACAGGCGATGCTTGAAGCGGGCCGGGCCTGCCATCCGCTCCTGCAGTCTTCCGCGGAACTCTATCGGCAGATTTTTGAACAGCAGCAGATGCTGGTGGACTGGAAGACAGACGGGCTGTTGTTCGTGTTTCGCGACCAGCACGAATTCGACGCCTACGAAGAATCGGATGCGTGGTTGCGAAAGAACTTCCAGATGGGCGCAGAACCACTGGCCGGGCCGGCTTTGACAACGCTGGAACCAGCCTTAAAACCGGGACTGGCGGGCGCATGGCTCTATCGCTGCGATGCGCATCTGCGGCCAGGCAAATTAATGAGTGAACTCCGGCGAATCCTGGTACAAACCGGCGTGCGGATTGTCGAGCAGACCACCTTTACCGGGTTTACTGGGGCTGGACGTTCGGTGGCATCGGCAGCCTCGACGTCGAAGGGCGAGGATTTTGTGGCCGATCACTTCGTCGTAGCAACCGGCGCGTGGACTCCCCTGCTGCAGCACGCGGTTGGAGTCCGGTTGCCGATCCAGCCTGGCAAGGGCTATTCGATTACAATGCCACGGCCCAAACTATGCCCAAAGTACCCGATGATCCTTGAAGAGTGCCACGTCGCGATCACTCCGTTTGAAGAAGGCTACCGTGTAGGCAGCACCATGGAATTCTCTGGTTACGACACCAGTTTGAATCGTGCGAGGCTGGATTACCTGCGCAAGGGGGCGGCCCAGTACATGCATGAGCCGACAGCAGATCCCGTCGAAGAAGAATGGTATGGCTGGCGGCCCATGACGGCGGATGGGATTCCTTATATCGACCGGTCACCGCGTTTTGAAAACGTGTGGATTGCAGCGGGGCACAGCATGCTGGGCATTTCGATGGGAACGGGCACGGGCAAGCTGGTGTGTGAGTTGGTAACGGGAGCGAGGCCGCATCTGGATCCGTTGGCATATCGGATTGCTCGCTGAACGAAAAAAGCCGGTTGCCATCGTGGCAACCGGCTTTTGCGTGATCAGCAGGGAGCGAGTCCGGGGCATCAGGCCGCGGGCGCGAGTGCGTTTCGGGAAGCTTCAACGATCTCGTTGAAGACTTCGGGGTTTTGGATGGCGAGTTCGCTGAGCTGCTTGCGGTTGAGTTGGATATTCGCGAGCGCCAGCCCGTGCATGAAGTTGGAATAGGACAGACCACGGGGCCGGACGGTGCGGTGATGCGAGTGATCCAGAGGGCGCGAAATTCGCGTTTGCGGACGCGGCGGTCGCGAGTGGCATAAGCGCGGGCGCGAACAAGGGTTTCCTTGACGGTGCGGAGCAGTTTGCTGCGACCACCGAAGTTACCGCGTGCTTCCTTGAACAAACGCTTCTTGGCGCGATGACGAGCTTTTCCGTAACGGGCACGCATGGGAACCGACTTTCAGAACGTACAGAATCTTTGAAGAAGAGGAAAAGGCAGCGGGGCGGCCACGAAGACTTGCGAGGGTTTACAGGCTGGGGCGGAGAGCATCGACGATTTTCCGTGCTTCAACGCCATCAACCACACCATCCTGCCGCAGGCCACGTTTGCGCTTGGCGTTCTTGTGACTGAGCAGATGGCCACGGTACGCCGAACGGTGCTTGGCTTTGCCGGACGCCGTGACGCGAAACCGCCGCTTCATTCCCTTGTGTGTTTTCTGCTTTGGCATGGACGATCCTTTGGACGCTGACAGTTCCGCCCGGATTCTGACTGCTGTGCAAGCGGCAACAGAATGCAACGGGCCCTGTGGTTGAACGTTAGAGTTGCCTGACCTGTTGTGCCGGACGGAACGAAACCGCATCGGGCAAAGTGAGCCCTTTGATCGGAGTGACGGCCGGAAACGAACCGCGCAGTATAAAGGAAGTCCTGTGGCTTTGTAAAGTTGCTGACTTCCCGCGCCGCAAAATTTCCCGTGACTCTCCCGAAAAGCCAACCGGCAAACACCCCGTCTTCGCAGATTCGCCGTTTTTCGGACGCAAAGTGAACGGAAATTCATGGTTTTTTGAAAATTCATCGAGGTCGGCAGTTCCGAGGTCTGCGCTTCCACTCCGAAAGAATGTTTCCCCGGGAAACGGTTTTTCCATTCCCATCGGTTTCCGAAATTCCCCCGTTTCCAGCGTTTTCACTCTCACTCCGTTCACTTAAATTCAACACGTTCATCGCCAAATGCCCCTTGGGACCCACCCCAATGTCGCCCCCCACCGCCATTTTCAAACCGACGGCCAGTCGTCAGCCGGCAATTCTGCAGGCTGAGGTGCTCTGGCCCGTGCTGGTGGTATGCGGGCTCTGGCTGGTGATGTCTTTGGGTACAAATGCCTACCTTGCATGGGTGGAAACCGAGTATGATCGGCTCTTCGCAGAAAACCTGCGGGCCATCAGACAGGCAGCCGATCTCGACGCTGACGTGTGGCGACTCTACAGCGGCCTGCGGGATCCGGCCAGAGATGCGGCCGGGGTCGCCAGCCATCTCGCACTGGTCCGCAGTCGGCTCTTCCAGATCGCTCCGCATCCCGACCGCAGCGGGCAGAGGGACGCAGAGCAGGAACGTTCCCTGGAGTCGCATGTTTCCGAGTTTTTGGGCGCAGCGGAAGCGACACTCAGCTCGGGCCATGGGGCACAGGACACCGGCGTCGAAAGTTCGGGCGAGGCAGAATTGCAGCTGTTGAAACGGGCAGCCGACGTTTCCGAGTCTGCCACGCTCGTTCGCATGGCACATGGCATCTGGATCGACGAGCGTCGCCAGATGCTGGCGGAATTGCATCTGCGAGTTGTTCTGCTGCGGTCCGGCATTCTGCTTCTGGGGCTCCCGATCGGGATCCTGCTGGGTTGGCGAGTGGCTCGGCGACTGCAGTCGACTGCGGCGCGGATTGCCGTCACACTCAACGAACCAGCGCTCGCAGATCCCTCGTCCGGCATGACCGTGCAGATCACTCGCGACAGCACCTTTGATGATGTGCATCGCCAGGCCGAGCGGGTGGCCGAGCGCGTACGAACCGTGCTGGGTGAATTGCAGGCCGCGCGACGTGAGGTCATTCAGTCTGAGCGTCTGGCGGCCGTCGGAGAACTGGCCGCCGGGGTTGCCCACGAACTCCGCAATCCGCTGACGTCCGTCAAACTGCTCCTGCAGCACGCGGCACGGCAGCCGGCGGACTATCGGATCAGCGAACAGAAGCTGCAGCTCATCCTTGAAGAGATTCGTCGGATGGAAGTGACAATCCAGGGACTGCTCGATTTCGCTCGCCGCCCCGCACTCAGGCGGGTCCGTCACGACCTCCGTGAAACGCTGCAGCGCAGCCTGAATCTGGTGGAAGGCCGAATGCAGCAAAGCGGAGTGCTCCTGCGGGTGCACATCAGCACGGATCCACTCTGGGTCATGGGGGACGCTGAATTGCTCAGCCAGGTCTTCGTCAATCTGTTCCTGAATGCCACCGAGGCACTGACCGCCGGCGGTCAACTCCGCGTGGCCACCGAACCCGGGAGCTCGGGAGACCGTGTGCGAGTGACCGTGAGTGATACCGGCAGTGGCTTCCCCTCTGATGTGCTCACACGACTCTTCGAACCCTTCGCGACCACGAAAGAGCGAGGCACGGGGCTGGGCCTGGCCATCTGTCGGCGGATCGTGCTCGAACATGCCGGACAAATTCACGCCGGAAACTCAGCCGAAGGCGGCGCCGTGGTTTCGGTCGAACTGCCGCTCGACACCGCCACTCCCCCGGACTTGCCTTCTCCCCTCGCACCAGACTCTCCAGTCCGACGTCCCGCTGATCACCCGGCACCTCTGCCAGCCCGCAGACGGTGAGTATCCCAGCTTCGCATTTCAAACACGGATTCAATCCCATGGAAAAGCTCCTGATTATTGACGATGAACTGCACATCCGCAGCACAATCCAGTCAGTGCTCGACATGCCCGGACTGCAGGTGCTGTCAGCCGCAAACAGTGCGGAAGCGCTGCTGTTGATGGAACGTGAGTCTCCGCAGATCGTCCTGCTGGACATTCGCCTCGGAACACAGTCCGGAATCGATCTGTATTCTGAACTGCGGAAATTGAACCCGCGACTGCTCGTGATCTTCATCACCGGCCATGGAACGGCAGAGACGGCCATCGAAACGATGAAGATCGGTGCCCTCGACTATCTCGTCAAACCACTGGATCTGGACGTGCTTTCGGCCGCTGTCGAACAGGCGCGACAGATCTGCAGGCAAATGTACGCCCCGGCCGCCATCAACAGTCCCCCGGAGCCCGATTCCGGCTCCGATCGACTCATCGGCAGCGGATCGGCAATGCAGTCGATCTGCAAGCAGATCGGACGAATTGCACTGCAGGATGTCAATCTGCTGCTCGTCGGCGAAAGCGGCACGGGACGAGAACTCATCGCCAGAGCCATCTACCAGCACAGTCGACGTTCTCAAAGTCCCTTTCTCTGCTGCAACTGTTCCGCCATCCCGGAAGCACTCCTTGAAAGCGAACTCTTCGGCCATGAAAAGGGCGCCTTCGCCGGTGCCGAACACAGACGACTTGGCAAAGTGGAACAGGCGCATCATGGAACACTCTTTCTGGAAGGCATTGAGGACGTGCCGGCCGCTACGCAGATCCGCCTCCTGCGACTGCTCCACGACGGTCAATTCCAGCGGCTCGGCGGAACCGAAGTTCTGTCAGCGGACGTCCGCATCATCGCCACCGCCTCCGGCGGAATCGAGTCGGCCGTCGCTGATGGACGCTTTCGGAGCGATCTTTATTACCGACTCCGGGATGTCACCATCCACGTCCCCCCGCTCCGGGATCGCAGTGAAGATATTCCTGAACTGGCCCACTACATGATGTTCCGCTTCAATCAGCAACTTGGCACCTGTGTCACCTCAATCTCTCCTGAAGCCCTCGAAAAACTTCAAACGCACCGCTGGCCGGGGAATATCCGCGAACTGCAGAGCGTCCTGCGGGAAGCTCTGGTGCTGTCCACTGGACCAACACTGCTCCCGGAATTATTGCCACTGGAACAACGCACCGATCTCTCGGATGAACCCTTCCCAGCCGGATCTCCACCGCCAGGCATTGACGCATGGCAGGAACTCGGACAATTTGCCGAACAGGTACTCAGAGACGCAAACGGGGATGGGTACCGCACGATCATCCAGCGATTTGATCGGCTGGTGATTCTCCAGGCCATGGATCTGGCCGGCAACATGCAGTCCCGAGCGGCGGATCTGCTGGGACTCAGTCGCCCCACACTCCGCACAAAACTCCGCGGAATCCTCAGCGCCCTCGAACAGCAAAAAAAAACACACTCGCTCCCCCCTCTCACCTCCCAGGGGAAAGCGGCCGGGGGGGAGGGGGCAAAGTAGCAAAGAAAGAATACAGCCATTCCTCCGTCGCCGATATTGTCGCTGAGGATTGAAGGGACTGGTGCGGACGTGCGTCATCCCGGAGATCTTCATGAACTGCCTGAAGTCGTTCGCGATGAACTGCGGGCGTCCATCATCATCCCTGTCAGACGTCGATAGCCCCGGAGTGGATGGTCGGAGCGGAACTTGATGATCGCCCGCTTTTCGTCGTCGGTCAGCCAGTTCTCACGTGGGATCCACCCGTTGTGCTCGTACGCACGGCCGTAGTTTTTTCTCCGCTGAATGTCGGAACCGGAATGCCGGCCCAGCCAGGGAGTTGCTGAGCAGAGATCTCGGATTTTTCTGTCCAGCGATTGACGGAGTCGACAATCTGATCACGGGTGTCGTGGGGGACCCAGCGTCGACTTTCTTCTCAGCAGCCCCTCAACGAAGTGGCCTCTGAGAATGGCGACCTTTTCCTCGCCCGAATCATTGACACGTTTCCGATGATTGGACATTGGCGACAACCTTTCTGTCATCGCCAAACTCCAGCACTCTTTGCAGCCCGTGAGACGAAAAATCAGCAAAACAGGCCGGCTCGGCCGCGTAGCGATCACTGGCCCCATACACGGCACCGCCTCGAATGCCGCCGCCGGCCATGACGCTGGTGAAGACTTTGGGCCAGTGGTCACGACCGTCAGCCGCAGCCCCCGTGCCGCCCACAACCGACTGTCCGACTCGCGGAGTGCGCCCCATTTCGCCGGTCCAGAGGATGGGTGTTTCATCAAGCATGCGGCGATCATTGAGATCATCGAGCAGGGCTGCGAAGGCGCGGTCGGTGACTGGACAGAGTCGGGTGGAGAGATCGATAAAGTTCCGCGCATGGGTGTCCCAATAGACGCTCACGTTGGTGATGCCGTCGTTGGGCCAGAACACGGTGACGACGGGTGCACGCAAAGGTGCATGGCACCGAAACGCGGAAGATGTTTGGCGGGTTTCGTTTACGACGACGGCTCAGCAGGAGCTTCGCCCTCCCTGAAACGGCCTTCGCCGGAAACGGAACGCCACAGAGGCGGCAACGCCGGTTCTGCAGGGACTGTCCCCGGCGGGCTCGCGGGCCGGAGTCCGGCCGGCACCCCCCGCGGCTCTGCAATTGCGGTGATCGCTGCAACAGCCCGAATCACCACAAACGGAACAATCGTTCCAACCGGGGCAGTTG
>JBJTOM010000484.1:0-10059 GCA_046074585.1 Planctomycetota bacterium
CCCCGATGATGCCATTCCCGAGCAGGCTTGTGACCTGAGCGTTACTGAGAACCTCGGATTCCATACGTCGGCAGGGACCACACCAGGACGCGTGAAAATGCACAACCAGCGCCACCTGCCGGGCCTTTGCCTGCGCTTCGGCGGCGGTGAAGTCGTGCTGCCAGCCGCTGGCCTTATCGTCGGCTCTGAGCGTCGATAGCCCGCTGGTGGGGCCCAGAAACAGCACTGCTGCTCCCAGCAGGACTTTGGGGACCAGTCTGTTGAAGGACCGGTGCGGCGTTGCCCCGCGGACCGCTTTTGAGCTGTGATTGATGGCCAAATTGCCTTCACTCCTCATTTCCTGCTCCTTTGTTGACCTTGCAAATTTCGTCTGTCTGCTCATCCTTCCTGCTGTTTCCGGTGTTTCCAGAGTGAAACAGCACCCAGCGATGCTCCGATCGCCCTGTCGGCGCAGACGTCCTAATGTGTACCAGGCTGGGATAAACAAGTAAATAAAGCCGCCCCGGCAAAACCGAAGTTTTCGATTTATTTTTTCCAAACTACCCAGAGCAATCTCTTGACACAAAACACTCCGTCGGTAAATTCCTCGCAACCTGCTCATTCGATTCGAGTATTGAGGAGATCTGGGGTCTTCGCAAAACTGCCGGGGATGGGGATGGATGACGGCACAACTCGGTTGGTTGTGCCGTGCCAGATACGGGCACCGCGGTCGTGTCGTCCGGTGCAATCAGTGGTTTTCAGCAAAAGGGGTACGGAGATGATTTCGTTCAAGATGTTTGCCAAGGGTGCCTGCCTGGCCGCAGTTCTTGCTTTCGGTGCCAACAACGCCGAAGCTAAGAAGTACAAGCACTACGGCTCCAGCGGTTCCTCCAGCAGCCACGGCTCAAGCGGCTCTTCCAGCAGCCACGGCTCCAGTGGTTCCTCCAGCAGCCACGGCTCCAGTGGTTCCTCCAGCAGCCATGGCTCCAGTGGTTCCTCCAGCAGCCATGGCTCCAGTGGTTCCTCCAGCAGCCATGGAAAGAGCGGTTCTTCCAGCAGCCACGGTTCCAGCGGTTCTTCCAGCAGCCACGGTTCCAGCGGTTCCTCCAGCAGCCACGGTCACGTGATTATTCACACCCCAGTGACCACCACCAGCGCTCGCGTTCAGCCCGCAACCCTCCTCGTGAAGGTTCCCGCTGACGCCACGGTCTACCTGATGGACCAGAAGATGACTCTCACCGGCACCGAGCGTCAGTACTCCATTCCGGTTCGCCAGGCCGGCGTTGACTTCACCTACAATATTCGCGTGGAAGTCGTTCGCGACGGCAAGACCCTCGTCAGCCGCTCCGAGCAGAAGGTTCGCGCTGGTCAGCAGTACGAAGTCGCTGTCACCGAAGCTGTTGAAGACGGCGAACTGGTGGCTGTTGCCGGTCGCTGATTTCAGTGTGATCACTCAGAACTGTTGATCAGTCAGTTCACAGTTGAAGAAATTCGAACCGGCCGGTGAGATGCTGGTCGAACCGGCCGGTTCGATTTCGTTTCCACGATGGAACATCCAATGATTCTCGCAGTGCCTCCTCAGCCGTCCGGACCGCAGCCGGACACCTCAGCAGATGCGGCAGTTGCCGGACCGGCGCTGAACGGGACTAGACCCATTGGTCTTTTCCGAAGAATCGGATATGTTTGTCTAAATGTCTTCTTATTACTGCATGTGGTTGCGATTGTTTCCGCACCGCTCACTGTGGGGCCGTCGTCGTCGACATCACGGCAGGTCTGGGACCTGTTTTCGCCCTATTTGCAGGCGATGTATCTGAATCACGGGTTTCACTATTTCGCCCCGGAACCGGGGATCAGCAATCTGGTGTCGTGGACGGTGACGCGTGAAGACGGGAGCAGCATCTCGGGGCGGTTTCCAAATTTCGACATCTTCCCGCGGCTCATGTATCACCGGCACTTCATGCTGTCTGAGGTGTTAGGAAATTCTTCGCCGGACCTGCAGCCGGAAATTGTTCGGGGTTTTGCCCGGAATCTGCTCCGGGAGCACAACGGGGTGAGTGTTTCACTGTCCACGATTCGCCACGAGCTGTCTTCGATGGCGCGGATCCGGGTGGGTGGTCAGCTGACGGACGCCGACCTGTACACGGAACAGCCCTGGGGCTCGTACACTCAGGAGGACCTGCGATGACACTGCTCACATCGTTGAAGACGTCTTTAATGGCCCGAGTGACGCAGGCGGTGCGTGGTCCGCTTCAGGTAGCGCGTGGTGTTCAGCAGCGCTGGGATCGCTTCTGGTTCAAGCCTGCCGACCCTGTGGTGCTCAGTCTGATGCGAGTGCTTGTGGGCGGGATGCTCTTCTACACCCACATCGTCTGGGGCATGAATCTGCCCGCATTTTTCTCTGCTGACGGCTGGAACAGCCCGGACGTGATTCTGCGGATGCAGGAAGGCATGTTGTCGCCAACGTTCTGGTGGTACGTGCCTGAACAGCTCATGTGGCCCGTGCATCTGGGGTGTCTGAGCGTGCTCTTTCTCTTCTGGGTGGGCTGCTGCACACGCGTCACCTCAGTGCTTGCCTTTCTGATCACCATTTCCTACTCCTACCGGGCTCAGATGGCCAATTACGGGCTGGACCAGATCAACGGTCTGTTGTGTCTGTACCTGTGTGTGGGTGCAGGTGGAAGTGCATTGTCGGTGGATCGCTGGTGGCGCGTTCGTCGGGCCCGTCGGGCGGCAGCACAGGCGGGCCAGTCCTTCGCGCTGCCTCCGCTTGCCCCGTCCGCCAGCACGCGAGTCGCCATTCGACTCATCCAGCTCCACTTCTGTGTGATTTACGCCTTTGCCGGACTGTCGAAGCTCCAGGGGGACGCATGGTGGAACGGCGAAGCTGTCTGGCTCGCCTTTTCCAACCTGGAGTATCAGTCGGTTGACATGACCTGGACGGCGTGGTACCCGTGGATCAGCCACCTGGCGACGCATTCCACGATTGTCTGGGAGGTCTTCTTTCCGGTGCTGATCTGGGTGCGGCCACTGCGACCGCTGGTGCTGCTGGGTGGATTCTGCATGCATCTGGGCATTGGCGGTCTGATGGGGATGTGGACATTCGGGCTGATTATGATTTTCGGCCATGTGGCCTTCTGGTCGCCAGGGTTTGTGCGTCGGGTTTTGGCACGACTGCCGCACCACGAATTCTGGCTGGGTCCGGTACCGGCGTTGGTGCCGGTGCCGATTCCCGTGGCTCCGGCCGCGCAGCTGCCAGACCGAGCGGGACGTTCCGCGATTGTCGTGATGACCGATCGCCTCTCAGACGAAGAGCTGGAAAGTTTCCGCCGGGATTCGCTGCAGCGAACCTTGTTTTCTGACCGGCTGCTGGTCGTGGCGACTCCGGAACAGTCGCGGCAGCTGGCTGCAGACTTCGCTGGTTCCTCAGCCCGAATCATCACTGGCGAGGACGGATTGAAAGAGCTGCAGCGGGAGATTCAGTCTGCTTTGCCGGCCGGGACACAGCAGTCCCCCGATGAACTGGTTGCCTGAAGAGAAAAGGAAAACGCTGCCATGAAGCTGCTCTTATCCCCCCGCGGTCTTGCCGCAGTTCTCCTGTTTGTCATCGCCGGCTGTGCGGAACGCATCGATTCGTTCGAGGAATATCTTGAGCTTGCGTGGCGGCATGAGCGGGCTGGTGATCAGCAGCAGGCCATCGTCGCCTATCAGCAGGCGCTGCAGCACGAGCCGATGCGGCCGATCGCCTGGTACGACCTTGGAGTGTTGTACGAGGCGACCGGCCAACCGGAGCTCGCCGTCAACGCATGGACTCAGGCCATTACCCACGACCCCGACTACACCCAGGCCTACGTCAACCGCGGCACACTGCTCGCCCAGCAGGGCAAACATGAACTCGCACTCGCCGACTTCTCCCGCGCCATCGAACTCGCACCCACCGAGTTTGCTCCGCGACGAAACCGCGCTGACCTCCACCGGGAACTCAACCAAAACACCGAAGCGCTCGCCGACTACACCGAAGCCCTGCGGCTCAACCCCAGAGATGCTGAAACATGGTCTGAATACGGAACACTCTGCAGGACCCTCGATGATTGGGTGAGCGCCTGCTGGGCGTTCAAACGCACCACAGAATTCGATGCCGCCAGTGAAGCCGGCTGGCAGAATCTCGCCGAAGCCTTCGAACGGCTCGGCCGCACCACCGAAGCCAACTCCGCCCGTCAGCAGGCAAACGAGCTGGCGGCGAACGCAAACACAACGTCCCCGCCCCCCGCTTCCGTCCTCGCCGCCGGCAACTCACGAAGCCCCGCCCCCTGAGGGAACACACACGCTGGCAGACTCCACCGCTCATGCGCTGACCAGCGAACCGGCGGCCACCCAATGGCCTTGAAATTCTGGAATCCAACGCCATCAGTGGCTCAAATCCCCCCTCTCCCCTTTGAGGGGAGAGGGGGGCTGAGCCGCCGGACGGCAGTCCGCGGGCAACGGCGCTGCTGTGGCATGTGTGTGTCGCTGGGGCGAAGTGAAGAGTCGCCATCGATGGACCACGATCTCGTCCCAGCTCCGTAGCGGCGGCCATTCGTCTCATGCGTCTTATCGGTCCCAAGTGTCCCATGACGCAAAACGTCCCACCCGAGCCGCGCCCGTGAGGAAGCGGGGTCCCCGGACGCCCCGGATGACGTTTCGAAGTGGGAAGTGCGAAGTGGGGCGTTGCTGGGCGTTTGACCCCTCACCTCCGACCCCTCTCCCCTGGGAGGGGAGAGGGGGGCAGGAAGCGGGACAAAAATTCCATTCGGATTTGCCTGAATTCCCCAGGCGACAGGCTGCGTCCTCCGTTATATTGCACAGGCGTCTGACCCGCATTCCTCAGAATCTGCCTTTTTTCACGGTGATCGCTCCGGTTTTTCAGACACAGACCCGCCCCGAAACACTCCTGCGGCCGCAGCCACATTCGTGCACCCGTTCGGCCGACGCATCCACACAGGCATTTCTTCATGAGCCTTCCAACGCAGCCAGCTTCGGATCCTGCCAAAGTCATCAGCTACCTGGATGCCATTCGCGGGCGTGTGGGCAAAGTGGTCGTCGGTCAGGACATCGTCGTCGAACGATGTCTCATCGCTCTGCTCACCGGCGGACACCTGCTCCTGCAGGGCGTTCCCGGGCTGGCAAAAACACTGCTCGTCTCCGTGCTCTCGCGTTCCATCGACCTGCACTTCGCCCGGATCCAGTTCACCATCGACCTGCTCCCCTCCGACATCCTCGGCTCAGAAATCCTCGATCAGCGCACCAGCCAGTTCAGAACTCGCAAAGGCCCGGTGTTCACCAACCTGCTCCTGGCCGACGAAATCAACCGCGCGGCTCCCAAGGTCCAGGGAGCACTCCTGGAAGCCATGCAGGAACGCCGCGTGACCATCGGCGACGAAACCTTTTCACTCCCCGCCCCCTTCCTCGTCATCGCCACTCAGAACCCCGTCGAACAGGCCGGCACATTCGAACTCCCCGAAGCCCAGCTCGACCGCTTCATGCTCTGCCATCGACTCAACTACCCCTCCCCCGACGAAGAACGCGAAGTGCTCCGCCGCAACGTCGGACTCGGCATCCAGCGCCGCGATGGCGGCGCCGTCGTGCAGACTGAATTTGATGTGCTCGATCGCGAACCCGTCGGCGGCTCCGAAGAACTCATCCGCGCTATGGAAGCCGTCAACTCCGTTCACGTCAGCGAAACCTTTATCGAACACATCGTCCGACTCGTCAATGACACCCGCAACCACCCCCACCTCGAACTCGGCTGCAGCCCCCGCGCCGGCATCTCACTCATCAAATCCGCCCGCGCCCGCGCACTCATCCGCGGTCGCACCTACGTCGCCCCCGAAGATATCCTCGCCCTCGCCGAAGATGTCATCCTCCACCGCATCCGACTCACCTACGAAGCACTCGCCGATGGCATCACCGGCAAACACGTCCTCCGCGAAATCCTCAACTCCCGCATGGGAGGCGGGTGAGGGAGTGGGGCGAGGGGCGAGGGGCAAGGGGCGAGGAACGAGGAGCGAGGGACAACGAGCAAAAGCTTCC
Source organism: Planctomycetota bacterium (assembly GCA_046074585.1). Taxonomy (GTDB): domain Bacteria; phylum Planctomycetota; class Planctomycetia; order Planctomycetales; family Planctomycetaceae; genus SXXK01. The sequence continues at coordinate 6,046 of JBJTOM010000484.1, forward strand.
GATGACGGCAGAGCAGAAACTGAACACTGAAAACTGAACACTGAGCACCGCCCATGCACGGCCAGACTGACCCAATCCATCTTCCTGACGCCCGGCAGTTTCTGATTGCCGTTCGGAAGCTGGCTGACAGCTTCAGCTACGGCACGGATCGTTCTCCGTTCCGCGGCAGCGGCATTGAATACGTCCAGTCGCGTCAGTATCAGCCGGGCGACCCGGTCCGCGCGCTGGACTGGCGAATCATGGCTCGTACCGGCAAGCCGTGGATCCGCGAATTTGAATCGCCCAAACGCCTGCCCTGCTATCTGCTCCTGGACACGTCAGCCTCGATGACGATCACTTCGGTCCGTCGCAGCAAATATGAAACGGCTCTGCAGCTGGCAGGTGGTCTTGGTCTGGCGTGTCTGGATCGCGTCAGCCCCGTCGGACTGCTCACCACGGGAGATTCCACGCTGCATGTGCGACCGTCGCTTTCGCGGGATACGATTCTGCAATGGCTGCTGCAACTCCGCCGCTATCGCTTCGACGAACACACGCACCTCTCAGATCGGCTCAACCGACTCTCCCCATCGCTCCTCAACCGCACGCTGCTGATCATCCTCAGCGACCTTCACGACTCACGCGCACCGGCATCCATCCGGCAGCTGAGTCAGCGGCATGAATGTGTGGTGCTGCAGCTCCGCGATCCGCTCGAAGACGGTCTGCCGGCTGCGGGTTGGCTGCGAGCGGTGGAAGCGGAAACCGGACGCACGCTGGTTGCTCATTCCAGTGACAGCCACACATCCCAAAGCGAACTCCAGCAGGAGCTCAAGCGGGCCGGTGTTGATCATCTGGTGATTCGCACGGACCAGCACTGGCTGCCTGGAGTGCGAAACTTCCTGAAGGCCCGGGGTGTCTGGAATCGAGGTGCCCGATGAAACGTTCCCCGTGTTTTCCGCCAACTGGCCCTCAAGGTGTCCGGAATCCGGTGAAGAGACAGCTCATGACCCGGGAGGGCGAGGCTCCTGCCGAGCCGTCAGGTGACCGTCCGCGATCCGCACGTTCGCGTGCGTTTTTGCGGGCTGGCGGGAATGGGTGGAGTGCTTGCGGAAGGGATCCGGCTCGGCAGGAGCTTCGCCCTCCCGGCCGTATTCTTTGCCGGAACATCAGTGCCCATGGCGTTCCTTTCACCTTTCCCGCGGCCTGGCGGTTCAGCCTGCTGCTGTGCACCCTGCTCTCCGCATCTGTGCACTCGACGCTGTTCGCCCAGTCGCCAGAATCCTCCGCGGAACCACCGCCAGCCGCCGCCACGAATGCCGTTGCTGCTGACCGCCCGGCACGTCCGCGGGCGCGGATTGACGGAGACGCACAGCTCGCGGCCCCCGTCGGCATGGTGGCTCCCATCCGTCAGGTATTCTTTCCCGGCACAGAACTCATTCCCGACCCCGGCAGCGGCCCAGCAGCAGGGCTCATGGTCGTTCGCATGGACGGGGTCTATCCGCATGGCGACGGGTTCCGCTATGACGTTTCCTGGAGCGGTGAGAAGCCAGGCGAATTTGATCTCACACAGTGGCTGCGTCGAAAGGACGGAACCTCCACAGCTGACCTGCCGGAACTCCCGGTGAAGGTCACATCGCTGCTGGCTCCGGAGCGGTTCACGCCCAACGACCTGCGGCCTCCATCGGGTGGCTGGGTGGGAGGTTATCGCGTGCTGCTGGGTCTGCTGGGTTTCTTCTGGCTGGCGGGTCTTGCAGCACTGCTCTGGTTCCGCCCGAAAGCATCCGGCACTGGATCAGATCCGTCCACGGGCCGCAGTCGACTGGAGCAGATCCGTGGTCAGCTGGAAGCGGTGCTCGGGCGTGGCGAACTGTCCACGGCCGACAAAGCCAGCCTCGAAACGCTCATCGTCGGTTTCTGGCGTGAACAGCGCAGGCTCACCGCGCTCGAGCCCGCCATCCTCCTGCAAACGCTCCTTGCCGACCCTGAATCCGGACCGCTCCTGCGTCAGCTGGAACGCTGGCTTTACGACCGCCCGCAGCGCGCTGATGCCGCGGAACTCCAGGATCTGCTGGCCCCGCTGCAACGGCTGGTGGACCAGTCTGAGCAGTCTGTTGACAGGAGCAGCAGATGATTGTGGCTGCGCTGGATTTCAGTGCTCTGCTGTTTGCCTTCGAGCGTCCGTGGATGCTTGCAGCACTGCTCCTGCCGGCACTGCTGCTGGTTCGCCTCTGGAAACTTCGAGGGCGTGAAGTGGCGTTGCCGATCGATTTCGGGTCTCGCCCGTCCCGGGTATTTGCCGGCCGCGTCATCACAGCCGCCGAATCGCTCCTGCCACTGCTCATGGCTGTCGCCATCATCATCGCTGCCAACCCGCAGACCACAGGAAGTCCAGTGACCCAGCGACGGCTCACGAATATCATGTTCTGCGTCGACTGTTCCGGGAGCATGCTTGCCCCGTTCGGGGAGGGCGACCGGTATGATGCGTCCATGAAGGCCATCAATCAGTTCCTCAATTTCCGCGAAGGCGACGCCTTCGGACTCACCTTTTTTGCTCAGGATGTGGTCCGCTGGTGTCCGCTCACGCGGGACGTGTCCGCCTTTGAATGTTCACTCCCGTTCATGCGTCCGGATTCTCAGCGTGCCATCGGAGGCGGGACGATGATTGCCCGAGCGCTTGCGGCATGTCGCGGATTTCTCGAGGAGCAGGAACGGGGGGACCGCATGGTGATCCTCGTGTCCGACGGCCAAAGCTTTGACCTGATGAACGGTGCTGACGAAGTCACCGCCCGGGAGCTCCGGGATGCAGGCGTGGTGCTCTTCGCCATCCACATCGGGGACACCGAGATTCCCGCAGAAATCTCCGGCATCGCCCAGGCGACAGGGGGTGAGGCATTCGTTTCGGGGGACCCGGCGGCTCTGGAGACCGTGTTCCGCCGGATCGATGCCATGAAACCCGCCGAGATCGAACAGATCGGAATTGAATACGTCGATGCACTCGCACCGTTCTGCACGGCAGGGCTTGGCCTTGCCCTGCTGGCTGCCGGTGCCGCGTTTGGATTGAGGTACACGCCGTGGTAGACGCAGGGCAGCTCACAGAATCTCAGTGGTGGCTGACAGTCGCCGCAGCGCTCGTCGCTGCGACGCTGATGGCTGCGGCAGAGTGGCTGCATGCGCGCCGCATTCGCCGCCTGAAAACACTCGTCTTCGGCCCTGCTGGTCAGCCTCGTCGCTGGGTTGGCACAGCACCGGTGCTCCGCGGACTGGCGGCTGCCGCCGCCGTCTGGGCCCTCGTGGTCCTCCTGCTGCTCCCACCCCAGATCCGCGTCCCGGGTCAGGAACGGCAGGTTCCCTTCGAGAAACTCAAGCATGCCGTGCTGGTTCTTGACGTGTCCCCCAGCATGCGTCTGCAGGATGCCGGCGTGGAAGGCAAACAAAGTCGGATGGTCCGCGCACGGGAAGTGATGGAGTCATGGTTCCGACGCATCCCGATGAACGAATATCGCGTCACCGTCATCGCCACCTATACAAAAGCACTCCCCGTCGTGCTCGATACAAAGGACATCGCCGTCGTCGAAAATATCCTCAATGATCTGCCGATGCACTTTGCCTTCCGCTCCGGCGAAACCGATCTGTTCTCCGGCATTCAGGCAGCCGCTGATACAGCTCGTGGCTGGCGTCCCCGAAGCACCACGGTTGTTCTCGTCAGCGACGGTGATACGGTGCCGGCCACCGGCATGCCCAAAATGCCGCCGTCCGTGGCGGATGTGGTGGTGGTCGGGGTCGGGGATCCGGTGAATGGCACGTTCCTCAACGGCCGCAACTCGAAACAGGACGTGAGCACTCTGCGGCAGATTGCAGTTCGCCTGAAAGGTGTCTACCACAACGGCAACGACAAACACCTCCCCACCGAACTCCTCCGCAAACTTACACTCTCCGCAGAAGGACAGGAACGCTCGCTCTGGACCCTCCGCCAGCTCGCACTCGCCACCCTCCTTGCCGCCACACTCCTGCTGGCCACGATCCCTCTCGCCCTGCATT
>JBJTOM010000485.1:0-11280 GCA_046074585.1 Planctomycetota bacterium
GGAGAACCCCAGCTGCTTCTGGCCAGCGGTGCTCCCCTGTCCCCCGAACAGGAACTGGTTGAAATTCAGGAACGCGTCCCGATCCCGCTCCCCGAAGACCTCCAGCAACCAGCGGCTCCGGCGAACCCTTTCGCGGCCACACCAGCGGCCGTGCCAAAAGCGTTGGCTTCCGGCAATTTCTGGACCACCGTGGCTGTCATTGAACTGACGGACATTGCCTTCGCCGTGGATTCCATTCTTGCTGCCATAGCTCTTGTCGGTTCCGCTCCGGATGATCATCCTGCCAACGCTCCCCATCCCAAGCTCTGGGTGGTGATTGCTGGTGGCATTATCGGGCTGATGCTGATGCGAGTGGCTGCGGCGCTCTTCATTCGGCTGCTGGAAAAATTCCCGCGGTTCGAGGTCGCTGCATATCTGCTCGTGATTGTCATCGGCCTGAAGCTGCTGGTCGACTGGGGTTTCAACCGCCCGGGCAGCCCGTATCAGGTTGACTTCCACAGTTACCGGACACCCGAATTCTGGGTCTTCTGGATCTCCATGCTGGTGGCACTCTGTGTCGGTTTTCTGCCTAAGCGACCTGCTTCCGAAAGTGCACGCTAAGCGTGGCATCCGTGAAACTCAGACGCACCCCCGAAGACTTTCAGGTGGACGAACTGACCGCTCCTCTCAGCAGCAGCGGCCCGTTTGCCCTGTATCGGCTCACCAAAACCTCGATCGGCACTCCTGAAGCCGTGCAGGCCATTGTGCAGCGCTGGGGGATCCACCGCAAGCGAATCAGCTATGGCGGTCTCAAGGACCGCCACGCCGTCACCTCGCAATACCTCACCATCCACAACGGTCCCCGCAAATCGCTTCAGCAGAAGTCCCTGCAGGTGGACTATCTGGGTCAGACGTCTGCCGCCTTCACCTCCGCTCAGATTGTCGCCAACCGCTTCCGGCTGACCCTGCGCGATCTCACTGCTGCTGCGGCCACCGACATCCTGCAGCAGTATGCCCTGGCATCCCAAACCGGAATCCCCAACTATTTCGATGACCAGCGTTTTGGATCGCTGGGACAATCCGGCGAATGGATCGCAGCCGCCTGGTGCCGCGGTGACTGGGAACGCGCCCTCTGGCTGGCGATGGCCGACCCCCACGCCAACGATCCCGCTGACGAGCGTCGGCAGAAACAAATTCTCCGCGATCACTGGGGACAATGGCCCGAATGTCAGGCATTACTTGAACGATCGCACCGTCGCTCCATCGTGACCTATCTGTCAGACAAGGTAAAAGTTGGCAAGCCGGCCGATTTTCGCGGCGCACTGGCGCGCATTCAGGTGGATCTCCGCGGGCTGTACCTTTCAGCCTGGCAGTCAGCGCTCTGGAACCGACTGCTCAGTCGCTTTCTTGAAGCGGCCTGCCCAGGTCAGGTGCTGCCACGCATCGAACTCACCTGTGGCCAGGTAACGTTACCAATTCTTCGTGATCCTTCCGTCTCAGCCGCGTGGCTTGACCAGCAGTTGCCACTGCCGTCGGCCCGCATCGACCGTCCGGAAGGTGCTATCGGTGATCTGCTTGATCAGGTGCTTTCCGAAGAAGGTGTGGAGCTGCGTCAGATCCGTGTGAAGTATCCGCGCGACAGTTTCTTTTCCAAAGGCAGCCGCCGCATCTGGATTCAGCCAGCCAGCACCACATCCGCAGAAGCGGCAGACGAACTCTATCCGGGCCGACAAAAAATCCAGCTCGGATTTGAATTGCCGCGAGGAAGCTACGCGACGATGCTGGTGAAACGGATCACGGAGTGTTCGCCATCACCCGGTGGCGGGTGAGATTCGGGTATGTTCAGCTTTGTCGCTGGACTCGCCGAAACGGGTACACCCACTGCAGCAGTGGATAGACGTAGCGTGTCTGGACCCAGACTTTGCCCTGGCCGGAGAAGCGGCAGACGAGTCCTTCGCCGCCGAAGAGGAAGTTCTTGATGGTTTTGGCCGGTCGGGCCCCTCGAAGGACCTGCACGGAATACTGCAGAGTATCTTCGAAGGCGACAACGTAGCCGGTGTCGATGAACAGACTGTTGCGGACTTCAAATTCCATGATCGCGCCGTAGGAATTGAAGAACACATCCCCGGTTCCTGTTGCTTTCACGAGGATCAGCCCTGAGCCGCTGAAAAAGCCCTTTGCGCCCTGCCATTTGCCGCTGATCTCGATTCCTTCGGAATGCGCCAGAAAGGCACCTCGCTGCAGATACAGAGTGCTGCGGTCGAGGGCATGATGCCGGATATCACCCGGAACGCCTGGCGCGAGCGTGACTTCGCCGGGTCCTTTGTCTGCGCTGTAGGTGCTGGTGATCAGACTTTCGCCGGCGAAGACGCGTCCGATTGACTTGCGGAGTCCGGATTTGAGTCCGGCTTTGAGCGTGAGGTTGGGTGTCATGGAGGCCATGGCAGACGGTTCAGAGAACACTTTCTGGCCATGCTGCAGCCGCACCGAAACGATCGCGTAGTCCGGATCCATCGAGATCTGATGTTCGAGACTGTTCACGGCGGTTTACCTTTGCAAGGGGATTCGGGTCATCGCGGTTTGAGGCTGGGGCCGAGCGTTCGGCCGAAGCTGACGGGATTATGACTTTGGCAGTACAGTTTGCCCTGACCGGTGAAGCGACAGACGAAGCCTTCGCCTCCCAGCAGACTGCCGATGAGACTGGCGCCGGCCTTGACAACCTGAAACTGCATCGTGTCCTCGAAGGCCACAATATGTCCGGTGTCGACCGTGTACTGGCCATTGACTTCCACTTCGTAGATGGCTCCGAAACTGGACAGGAAAATTTCGCCCTGCCCCTGCGCCTTGATCCAGAAGGCGCTTTCGCCGCTGAACAGGGCCTTGCCCAGCCCCTGCCATGACGCATCGATGGTCACTCCATCGGTGCTGGCGAGCCAGCTGGAGCCCTGAATGAGCAGGGTGCCTCCGCGCAGCCGGTGATGGACAATATCGCCCTGCATTGTCGGGCCCAGCATCAGCACCTGGCTGTCCTGCTGTGCTGTGAAGTGATTCAGGAAAAAGTTTTCACCGGCAAACATGCGTTTGACACCGCTCAGCAGACCGCCGGCTTTGCCCTTCATTGCCGTGGTGGATTCGACGCTGAGCCCTTCGGTCATGGCGATCATGGACCCCACTTCGCAGGTGATGCTTTCACCGGAGTCCAGGCCCAGCTTGACAACTGATGCCATCGGGCGGCAGAGGATCTTGTACTTCATGGGCAGCCCCCGGGGAGTCAGATGTGGGAATTGATCCAGGCAGTGAGAGCACTGAAGTTGCGGGACTGCAGGTAGATGCGGCCTGGTCCGCGAACACGCGTGACCAGTCCTTCACCGCTGAAGAAGCTGGAAAACAGGCCACCGGGCAGGCCGACGCGAATCTGAATCGTCGGTTCGTAGCCCACAAGGTGCCCCGAGTCCACAATGTACTCGTCCGTGACTTCTCTGGTGTAGATCCCGCCGTAGGCGGCGAACCAGACGCGTCCGCGACCGGAGACCACGAGGCGGAACAGTCCTTCGCCACCGATGAGACTGGCGAAGCCGGCCCACTGCATTCCCAGACGCACTCCGGGTTCACACGCCAGAAACGCACCCGGCTGCAGAAACAGGGACGTGCCTGAAAGCTGCATGCATTCGATGTCCCCGGGGAGGGCCTGAGTGAGCACCAGTTCGGCAGGGGTGTCGGCGTGAAATTCGTTGACGAAGAGTGATTCGCCGCCAAAGAGCCTGCGGAGCACGGCCGCGAAAAACCCGCCGTTCCAGCGGGTGACCAGCCGCACCCCGCTGCTCATACTCGCCATGGCATCCGCTTCGGCGGTAATCATTTCGCCGGGCTGCAGTTTGACCAGCACGTTTGCGAAGGAGGGACGGTTTCGGATTTCAGATTCCATGGGGCGCTTTCTGATCAGTTCTGCAGACGCTGTTTAAGACCGTCCCAGTTGACTTCGAGCGAACGATACTGCTGCGGAGGCAATTCGGCAACCCGGGCGCGGATCGAAGCGATGCGAACGTCGTGCTGCGGATGTGTCGAGATCCAGGCAATCGCCGCTGGCACATCCTGCCCCTGCTGCTTCAGCTGCTCAAAGAATTCCGCCAGTGACAGCGGATCCATGGCGGCCGCGTGCAGCATCCGCACTCCCTCCGCATCGGCCTCTGTTTCCTGTTCACGGCTGTAACTGGTGAGCGCTGCCTGCTGACCCAGTTCGGCCCCCAGAGCGACAAGTCCGGCCGCATCTCCGATGAGCAGTTCAGCGGCAATCACCACTCCTGCTGAACGCACGGCAGACTGCAGTCCGTGCCGCAACGTGGCGTGGGCCATTTCATGGCTGACAACTCCGGCGACCTCTTCAGGCGTTCGCGCGGCCTTGAGCAGTCCTGTGAAGATCACCATTTTTCCACCCGGCAGACAAAACGCGTTCACATCCGGTGAATCAATCACGGCGATTTCAAACTTCAATCCGGCGAGTGCGGCGTGGGGGGCGAGCCGTTCGACGATCTGTCTGCAGGGGTCCACGATCAGCGGGTCATTCACTTCCGGCCCCCCATGATCCATCTGCGACCACGCGAGCTCACCAATCTGCTGATCCACCTTCACCGGGAGTGTTGTCACGGCGGCCCGGCCGAGTGCCAGCACGCTGTAATAGCCGGCGTAGAGCAGCACAGCCAACCCCGCCAGACTTAACAGCAGGATTGAACGCCAGCGGCTGCGATCGTTCTTTCGGTCCGCAAACACACGACTGAGCTGTTCTGTCAGAATGGAGCCGCTCTGGAATTCCAGGGTCGCCCGAAACTGACGATCCTCACAGAACAGCGTCAGTGAGCGATCGGGGTTGCGACAAAACAGCATATTTCCGCTGGCCCCGCCCAGTTCCAGCTGCATCTGTTCATACCGCAGAAAGAATTGCTGACCCGACTCCGTGACAGCTCTCAGACCGGACGCTTCGCAGTGCAGCAGCACACTGCAGCGTCCCCCCGGCACCTGCTCACTGAAAACGCCCGCTTCAAAGTCCTGTTTCAGATCCCATGCGTTCATGGCGGTTTCCGGAGGATTGTCTGGGTGCACCGAAGAGCAGTAAAGCGCCGGTGAGCAGCAGTACCCCGGCCGGGACCAGCAGCTGCAGGGGCAGATGCGACTCATTCTCCAGATTCAGGTTGATTCCTGCAAGCAGAAGCACTGGCTGCAGGGATGCAAGACTCAGGAGCAGTCCGTTGTTCACGGCGTGCAGGAGCATTCCCGGGAGCACGCTGCCGCTGCGGAGCCGCACCAATCCCAGGAGCAGCCCCAGCAGCAGTGTGCCCGGAAAACGCTCGATCGCAAGGTCAGGAATCAGATGTGCAGCGGCAAACAGCAGCGAGCTGATCAGCAGTGGAGTCGTCTGACTGCGGGATCGGGCGAGCAGACCGTTGAGCAGAAATCCGCGAAAGAACAGTTCTTCAGCCACCGCAGGCACCACGGCCAGACAAAACAGCTGCAGTGGCAGCGAGGATTGTCTGAGCAGACGATCCAGCATTTCACGGATCGCCGGGTTCTCCAGAAAACGGCTCCATCCGGAAAGACCATTGGCAAGGATGAGCAGTTCATACACAGCCGTCCATGCCGACAGCCCCAGCAGCAGCGCGGCCACCAGCATTCGCGGGCGAAACGGTCGCACACTGAAAGATGCCAGAGTCGGCAGCCCGGCCAGCCTTAAGAAAATCAGCGGCAGTCCGATCAGCAGCCCGGTCAGAATCGCGGCGGACAGCAGCAGCTGGGCGGTGGTATTGGCGGGATCCACAAGGCGATGCCGGGACATCGAGATGATGATGAACAGCGGGAACAGTACGGTGGAGCAGGAGGCGACCAGGGCGGGGGGCAATGTCCGGGGCGTTCGCCCGCCGTGATCGGATCTGAGCGGTGCCGGCGCGGAGTGCAGCACAGCGTCGCTGCCGAAAATACGGGCTGCCAGAGTCAGCGCGGCCGCTGACCATGCGGTTGTGGCCAGAATCGTAGCCGCAAACAGCGGAAGCGTTGCGGTCCCCTGAAAGAGTTCACGCCCCAGCAGCACGATGTTCACGAGCGGTACAAGCGACAGCGGGAACGTAAGCCGCACTCCGGGCATAAGACTCAGGATGCCGGGAGCCAGCGACACGAGCATCAGCGGAATCAGCCATGCCTGTGCCTCCCGGAAACTGCGGGCAAAACTGGTGACTGACAGCAGCACAGCCGAAAAGAAGGCCGCAAAGACGACCAGCATGAGCAGTACCTGGGCGAGCATCAGCGGACCGGCGCCGCCCGCCAGCAGCACGCGATCGAAACCGGTGCCATACAGCGTGATCATCATGCCGGTGAGGTTAACGAGTGCTGTCATCACCGCGACGAAAAAGACAGCGGCGAATTTTCCGAGCAGAATCTGTTGCGGAGGGACGGGGGCGGCCATGAGCATTTCCAGAGTGCCCCGCTCACGCTCACCCGCTGTCAGGTCAATCGCCGGATACACGGCGCCTGTCATTGTCATCAGCACCAGCATCAGCGGAACAAAAGCCGCCAGGGGAGATTCGGCGGGAGCGGTGGAGGCCAGCGACAGGCGACGCACATAGGGGAACGCCGCCCGGCCAAATCGCGTCTGATCCAGCAGACCGCGGATCAGGCTGTCCCGATTCTCTCTCAGACGACGCTCCAGTTCAGCGGCCGTGTTTTCGCTGAGCGGTTCACCGGCACGACAGATCACCTGCAGCTGATCCGGCACGGGGCCCGATCGATCACCCTCCGCTGCACCGGGCACCAGCAGCACTCCGGCGTCCGCAGCGCCCTGACGCACGGCGGATTCAATCTGAGCCGCCGAAAATGGCTGGGCCTCAATCCGAATCTGCGGGAGCAGCGGCAGCGATGTTCCGGGGAAACCATCCGGTAATTGCGGCAACCCGCCCGCGGAAGGCTGAGCTGGTGAAGCGACGGGGGAAGCCGGTGGTTCATCCAGTTCCCGCAGGAGCAGTGCGGCTTCCTGCATCGGGAGCAGGTCGTGGTAGAGCACAATGGCTTCCGGAGCCTTCTGACCGGACGCGCGAGAGATGGCAAACTTCTGGATGACCATGCCAAGCAGCGGGTAGACGATGAGCGGCATGAGCACGAGAGTGGCCAGTGTGCGACGGTCCCTGAGCGACTCGCGGAGTTCCTTGCGGGCCAGTCGCGTCAGTCGCCGAAACAGAGACGCCCGGGGCTGGGGCACAGCGGCTGTCGGCAGATCAGACATGAACGCCGCCTTTCGCTGAATCGGTCTGCTGCAGCAGATCGAGGAACATATCGGTGAGATGTTCGCGGTGGGTTTGCGCCTGGAGCTGCGGCAGCGATCCCTGCAGTGCCAGGCGACCATGAAACATGATGCCAAAGCGGCAGCAGAGCCGCTGCGCTTCGTCCAGCCGATGCGTGCAGAAGATCACCGCCTTGCCCTGCTGGCGGAGCAGCGCTGTGTAATCGAAGATGCGTTTACTGCCGACAATATCCAGACCGCGGGTGGGTTCGTCCATGAGCACCACAGGAGGGTCGTGCATGAGCGATCTGGCGAGGTTGATTCGCTGCTGCTGCCCGGTACTCATGCCGGCACAGCGTCGATCCAGAAATCGGCGGAGATCAAACAGGTCCGCCAGCATTTCAACACGCGCTTCGGCAACTGTCTGAGGAAGTTCGTAGAGTTCTGCGAAATACAGCATGAGCTCTCGCGGGGTGAGCCACTGGTAAAGCCCGGAACTGGCTGAGATCAGGGACACGTTGCGACGGACCTGCATGGGCTGCGTGGACACATCAAAGCCTGCCATGCGGACGGAACCGGAGGTGGGTGTGAGCAGCCCCATCATCATTCGCAGCGTCGTTGTCTTGCCGGCACCGTTGGCACCCAGCAGCCCGTAGACCTCGCCCGCCTGGACCTGCAGCGTCACCTGATTCACGGCACGAACCGTTCCGGCTGCCGTGGAAAACGTGCGAACCAGTTGCTGCACATCGACGGCAGTCATCAGCACGGAGCTCCGCAGAGGCAGTGGCGGGGAATGGGAAACCTCACACTTATAGGCGAGGAAGACGGAAAATCCAGAGTGAGCGAGTCAAAAACGGGGGGGAAACTGCATAGACTGCGAACCGCCGTGCTGCACCCGGCAAAAACGGAAGCAGATTTTTCCTGTCTGATCCGCCAGCTGTGTCTGGCCAGGAGGCTTTTCTTGTCCGCAATTCGTCGTCTGGGTTCGCATCCCCGCTGGTCCGATGTGGTGATTCATCGGGGCGTCGCGCGGTGGGTGGAAGTGGCCGAAGATCGCTCCACCGACTGTCTTCAGCAGACGCGCCAGGTCCTGCGGCAGATTGACGAAACCCTGCAAAGCCTGTCCGCTGACCGCTCCGCTCTTCTGCAAATCCTTGTCTTCGTCACCGACCTCGCTCACATGGATCAGTTCAACGCTGCCTGGGACGCGTGGGTACTGCCCGGCGCCGCTCCTGTGCGAGCCTGCGTTCAGGCAGGACTGGCCGGGGGCTGCCTTGTTGAGGTGATCATCGAAGCCGTCGTCCCCGACTGACAGTGTTTTTTCGGGAGACGACGTCCACCGGACACATCGCCTCGCGGATAATCCCTGCGACTACTGGGTGACCAGTTCGCTTTCTGCGTTTTCGCGGATCTGACGCAGCTTCATGTCGACTTTCTTGACGACGGTGGTGCGGAATTCGCTGCGGGCGGCAGCGAGGTCCTTTTCTTCGCTGGTGACCGTGACAGTCCAGCGTGCGAGTCCAAAGGGGACGTCCTTTGAGACCCAGTATTCGCCTTCATTCGTCGAACGTGTTTTCTGGCTTTCCATGACCACTTTTCCCCGGCGGTGCACGGCTGAAATCTGCGGGCCCTGCAGAATGACCTCGGGCACCGCATTCGTCGCGATCACCTCAGGGTCGGGATAACTGGTCAGCAGAGCAATCGTGGGGTAGAAACGCAGCGCCGGGGTTTTGATCGGTTCCACACCTTCTTCACCCAGACGCCGAAAGCCCCTGACGATCGGCAGCATGTCATTGGGTATGTCGCTGGAGTCCCGGGATTCGCCGATGACCTTGCTTTCCGGCACGAGCACCTTGTAGATCCGCGAGCCCACAGGACCCGGATCGATGCCGGCTTCACCGGCTTTGCCCGTGATGGTCTTGATTTCAATCCAGCGGCACGGCTGCACCTGCCCCTGATATTCGGCGTCCTCACGTCCTACAGACTTGATGCTGAGTTCGCAGGTCCATTCGAGAGCATTGTCGTCATCGGCTGAACTGCCCTGCGTGAGCGTTCCCTGGTATTCCACCGCCTTGCCGTCTTCAGGAAGCTGGAAGATCAGGCCCTGCGCCAGAGCAGCAGGAGCGGATGCAAGTGCAACAGCCAGAGACAGAGCAACACCAGTGGCCAGACGAAGCATATCCCGCACCTTTAGAAACGGCTCCGGTATTGAAATTGACCCCGGGCACCTTGGATAAGTTTCCCAGACGTTTGCCACTTGTTGCAAGAGAATTCGTGGCAGGTTGAAGAGAACTGGGAAACCGGGGCCGCGAAACACGGGTTGGGGAAGCTGGCTGAACCGCGAAATCTCTGACATTTCGGCCAAATCTGCCGATCGGTCCGCGAGTGCCGTGTTTCGCCTCGACCGGTGTTCCTCACCCGCAGTCAACTCACTACAACTCCTGCCCTGCTCCCGACGCTTACCCGCCACTGCAATCGGAATTCCCCATGGCATCGCTCCCAAACCCCCTGACCATCCTGATCACCGGCGCGTCTGCAGGGATTGGCAGGATGACGGCTGAGCGACTGGCGGGGCCTGGCCGCCGACTGATTCTGGCCGCTCGAAACGTGGAACGACTGCAGCAGACTGCCGCGACCGTTCAGGCTGCCGGCAGCGAGGTGCTTGTGGTGGCTGTGGATGTGACCAGTTCCCCAGGACTGGAAAACCTGGTGGCTCAGTCCAGAGATCGTTTTGGCCGGATTGACGTGCTGGTGAACAACGCCGGCATTGAATGTTTCGCCGAACTGACGGAACTCAGTGAAGAAAAAATCCTGTCCGTGATCAGCACCAATCTCACCAGTGCCATTCTGCTCACTCGACATGTGCTCCCGCTGATGCGGACACAGCAGTTCGGACGGATCATTAATATGGCTTCGACGGCAGGCAAACACGGGCCGGCATGGGGAGCGGTCTACGGGGCGACCAAGGCCGGGCTGATTGCATTCACACAGTCGCTCCGCGGAGAACTCAAACGCACTGGCATCACCTGCACTGCGATTTGTCCAGGCTTTGCTGCTGACGGTGGCATCTATGATGAAATCGTCCGCTCCACCGGTCGCCGTACACCGGCACTTCTGGGAGGCACAACGGCCGCACGCGTCGCGGCCGCCGTGGAGAAGGCCATCCGCAGGTCGCCACCGGAAATGATTCTGAACTTCCCCGCACTCCGTCCCGTGTTCGTCCTTCGGGAACTCTGGCCGCGACTGGGCGAATTGGTCATCCATGCTGCCACGCTGAAATATCTCCGCCGCGCTGCTGCGGCTGCTTCTGCGAAACACAAACCAAATTGAAAAGTCAGGTGCCGTGACGGGCACTGGGATGATGAAACGTTTTCAGCGGGGCACGCCAGGCGGTTTTCATTGCATCTCCTGTGTTTAAGCCCGTCAGCCCGGTGACGTCAGAAAGGCAAGCATCCGGTGGGACGTATGAGACCCCTGAAACGGATGGCCAGCGATACGGAGCAGGTGTGAGCCGCTGGTTCCGCATCGCCGCCCTTTCATTCCGCCCCAGCCTCCCGCGAATGCCGTGGCAGCGGTGTTGCCCGCGGACTGCCGTCCGGACGTCACCTGTCTTTTCAGTGGGTTCCGGAGAATATCAAGGCTGGCGGACGGCAGGCGAAAAGCGGTTTGAGCAGCATTTCAATAAATAAAGGGTGGTATTGTGTCTCATGTCACAGTAGTGTGTGTACAAACACAGTAAAAATTCACTCCAACACTCATGTCCGTCAACCAACGCTCAGAAAGTCACCCATGGTCCCTGGAATCAACCTGCTTGTGGATTTTGCCTTCAAGATGCTCTTCGGGAACGAACTGCATCCGCGGCTCACCATTTGCCTTCTGAATGCGGTGCTGGGGGGACCGCCACGGATTGTGCGTGTGCAGATCCTGAATTCGGTAAGGACTCGGACAACAGCCGAAGGCAAACAGTACATCCTCGACATTCTGGCCACCGACGACATGGGGCGGATCCTGAATATCGAAGTGCAGACGTGGCTCCCGCT
>JBJTOM010000486.1:0-2515 GCA_046074585.1 Planctomycetota bacterium
CGAGGCTCCTGCCGAGCCATGGCCTGCTGGTGCGCGTTGTAAGCTTCTGCCGATGTTGTTCTGGATCGGCAGGGTCCGTTGCAGTGCTTGACGAGGGGATGCGGCACAGCAGGAGCTTCGCCCTCCCGAAGGTACTCGTGATTCCGGTTTTGGGACGGTGGGATGGTACAACAATGCAAAAGGCACCAGACGTCGTGATTCGGAAGCCATACCGGCGCGACCATGCGTGGTGGGGGTGTCAATTCCCTGGTTACGGTGCGTATCCGCGCGGTCAAAGTCACGGCAGGAGCGTGTCTGTACTGCACCGGCCGATTAACATCGGCCGCATGCCGGATGGCAGGCGACCCCTGGTGGTTGCTTTGCGGGAGCTGAGGCGGAGAGTTTTGGTGGTTGTTTCCACGCTCTGTGGGTTGCGTTTTGACCTCTCGCGTCCGGTCTTTCTCTCCTTGCAGGGAAGAGTGGGGATTGGGGTTCTTGTTTGTCTGATGTTTTTGGCGGGGTGCAGGGATGTGGATCCGGTTGCGGCTCCACCATCTTCACCTGCACCCGTACAGCCCGCATCCCGACCGCCGGAGAGAGCTGAAAAAACCGTGCCACGGGTCGACTCATGGGAATCCGCCGACTCCGCGCGGGGCATGCAGCCGAGGTTTCGGGATGTGTCTGCCGGGCTGGGAATTGACTTTCAGTTTTTTGAGGATCGGGTTCCGGGCCGTTATCTGCTTCCGGAGGTGATGGGGGGAGGGGCCGCGTGGCTGGATGTGGACCGCGACGGCTGGCAGGACCTTGTATTCCCCAACGGCGATCATCTGGAGCCGCGTTCCGACTTGGCTGTTGTTCCCGGCAGTCGGGTGTTTCGCAATCGGTCCGGCGAACGATTTGCGGATGTCTCGGCTTTAACCGGTGGTGATTTGGGGGGCTATGGTCAGGGGGCAGCGGCTGGAGATTATGACGGCGATGGCTTTCCGGATCTGTTTATTTCCCGTTACGGCATGGACTCGCTGCTGCTGAACAACGGCGACGGGACATTTACGGAAGTGACGGCGACGGCTGGAATCGGGGACGCGCACTGGAGCACCAGTGCTGCGTGGGTGGATCTCAACGGCGACCTGCTGGCGGACGTGTATTGTGCCAACTACATGGATGTGACGATTGCCAACAGCGAGGTCTGCAACTACGGGGGCAAGCCCGGCTATTGCGGGCCTGGCAAGTATTCCGGGGTGCATGACGCGGTGTGGCTGAGTGTTGGGGATGGGACCTTTGTCGAAGGCTCGCAGCAGCTGGGGCTGACAGCCGTTCCTTCCAAAGGCCTTGCTCTTGCGGTGCTGGATCTGGATCGCGATCTGCGTCCTGAGATTTACGTGGCGAACGACATGGAATCCAATCTGCTGTTTACTCAGAGCGGCGTTCCTGCGGGTGGCCTGCTGTGGCGGGAAACGGCAGGATCCGCGGGTGCTGCAGTGAGTGGTGACGGGCTGAACGAAGCGAGCATGGGGATAGCTGCGGCCGACTATGATGGAGATCATCTGCCTGATCTGTATCTGACGCACTATTACCAGATGAAGAACACGCTTTATCGCAATCTGGGTGGTTTGCTGTTTGAAGATGACAGCCTGCGAACGGGTGTGGCGGCGACCAGTCTGTCGTATCTGGGTTTCGGGACAATACCGCTGGACTACAACATGGACACTCGACCGGACATTTTCATAGCGAATGGTCACGTGCTGGGTCCGGCGATTGAGCCGAGTGCGATGACTCCGCAGCTGCTCCGCAACACAGGTGCGGGGTTCGAGGATGTTTCGAGGTTTTCCGGGGGATATTTCGTGGACGCGTGGATTGGGCGCGGCGTAGCGGGGGGCGATTTTGACAACGACGGGGATACGGACATCGCGGTCAGTCACATCGACCGTCCGGTTTCCCTGCTGCGAAACGACACGATCGAGCATCCGCGGAGTCTGCGAGTGGACTTGCAGCGGACGGATCGCGTTCCGGTTCCGGGTGCTCGGGTGCTGG
The DNA here is from genome assembly GCA_046074585.1 of Planctomycetota bacterium. Classification (GTDB taxonomy): domain Bacteria; phylum Planctomycetota; class Planctomycetia; order Planctomycetales; family Planctomycetaceae; genus SXXK01. Next base: position 2,011 of record JBJTOM010000486.1, read on the forward strand.
TGACATCCGCTGGCGTGCAGACTGAACAAAGTGTTTCAGCTGGCGGAAGTTACCTGTCGACCAACGACGGTCGTCTGCTGTTTCCGGTCACGACCGACACGGCCGCAGTGGAAGTGACGTGGCCGGACGGCCGTGTGGACAATCACTCAGAGATCCCTGCCGGTCAGAGTTGTGTGTTTCTTCCGGGCCGCTGGCACGTAGTGCCCCGCTAATCTCATGGATAAGGTGTATCAGGTGACAAAGGGGGATCACATCAGGACTGCAGACGAGGACCGTGACCGGTTGCCCGACGTTCGCTGGCGGAACCGCGGTGTGGCGGCGTGTGTCGCGGCGATTGTGATTGCGTGGACAGCGTGGACCGCATGGAACAGTCTGGAGGACAGCAAGGCGCGAAGTGCTGCGACTGCAGGTCGCCAGTATCTGCGGGAGACTTCTACTTATACTTGGCCCCAACCCCCAGGATCTTGGGGTGAGGGTGGCGGCACACTTGCTCCCACCCAAGGAT
>JBJTOM010000487.1:0-2310 GCA_046074585.1 Planctomycetota bacterium
CCCCTGCACGTGCATTTTTTCGCATCTCTGCGTATGCTCCCCACAGGCATCCACCGCCTGCCACGTGACGTCTCGCCCCCGATCAGTCATTGCGCAGACTGCTGGTCTCACGCAAATGCCGGAACAGCAGCACTTCCAGCACCGTGTTGGCGCGAAATCCGCTGGACGACATCCGGTGTCCTGAACATCTTCTCACCATCCCACTCCTGCCCTCTGCCCCGCCGGATTCTCCCATGCATTCCATCCGCCGATCCCCGTTCTCCACCTCCTGCTTCCTGCTCACACTGGCCGTTCTTTCACAGATGGGCCCCGTACCGGCCGGCGATCACTGGCCCCGGTTTCGCGGGGAAAACGGAGCTGGAATCAGCACCGAAGCTGGAATCCCCGTGACCTGGACGGCCGACCAGGTGGCATGGAAGGTCGAACTCCCCAACGTCGGACACTCCTCGCCGGTTGTCTGGGGAAATCAGGTTTTCGTCACCACCGCCACTGAAGGGGGCAAGGAACGTTTTCTGCACTGCCGCAACGCTCAAACCGGTGCCGAACTCTGGCAGGCACAGGTCACGCTCGGTGACAGCAAAAAACATCTCAAAAACAGCTGGGCCTCCAGCACCCCCTGCACAGACGGGCGCATTGTCTGCGCTCTGTTCGCTGACGGCTCCCGGCAACTCGCCAAAGCCTGGGACCTGCAGGGCAAAGAACTCTGGACACGCGAACTGGGCGCCTACGAAAGTGAACACGGCCTCGGCGTCTCGCCCATCCTTGAAGATGGCATGGTCATCATCGCCAACGATCAGGTCGGACCCGGCTTCATCACAGCACTCGATGCCGCCAGCGGAAAAACCGTCTGGAGCACTGAGCGGTTGCCAGGCAAAACGTCCTATTCCACCCCCGTCATCGCGCCCGACGGAGCGGGTGGACGACAGGTTGTCTGCATCAGCGAATCCTCGGGCGTCACCGGACTGGAACTCAAAACCGGAAAAGTTCTCTGGCAGACTCCCAAACTCCCCATGCGCACAGTCGCTTCCCCGATCATCGCCGATGGACTCGTCTTCGCCACCTGCGGAGAAGGTGGCAATGGCAAGTATTTCGCCGCCATTCGCACGGAACTCGGGTTGGATCCCGCTCAACGAATCGTCTATGAACGCAAAACCATGCTGCCCTATGTCCCCTGCCTCATTGCCAAAGACGGCCTGCTGTTCCTCTGGGGAGACAAAGGTATCATGGTCTGCCTTGAACAGGCCACCGGTAAGGAAGTCTGGACCGAACGCATCGACGGCGCTTACAGCGGATCGCCCATCTGCATTCAGGATCGGCTGTATTGCGTCACCGAAGATGGTCAGGTGGTGGTGCTGCAGGCCGGACCACAGTTCCGCGAACTTGGCCGCACTTCGCTCGGTGATGACTGCCATTCCACACCCGCCGTCGCCGCAGGAACACTCTACTTTCATACCTTTCGTCATCTGATCGCCGTCCGCAGCACCCCCTGACCGTCTCCACTCCGCAACACTCAGGCAAACCAGAAAGACACAGCAATGACCGGTGAATGGCCCGGCGGACCCTGTCCTCAATGCGGCGATGATATGCCACCACGCGTTGTCCACTGCCAGACCTGCCGCGCACTGCTCAATTCCGAACTCTCCGAAGACAGTGTCGAAATTCCCGCTTACTTTCCCCTGCCGGAGATTGCTGTGATTCCGTCCGCTTCCCCCCGTGGTCACTATGTCTCCTGCCCCGGCTGCAAACAGGAACTCCGCATCCACTCCAAATACCGCGGCCTCAAAGTGCAGTGCAAACACTGCAATGTCCCCTTCCCCTACGATACCACCGTCAAAATCAACGCCGCCTACATGCCCTGTCCACACTGCAGCGAAGAAATCCGCGCCAGCCTCAAATACCTCGGTCACAAAGTCGTCTGCCGACACTGCAACGGACACCTCCAGCTGCAAAAGGAAGCCTGATCAACCAGGCAATCCACAAAACTCAGGAAACCTGAACGGCAAATCGCTGTCAGAAAAAACAACCGCGTCTCCGAAAGAGACCCTCAGGTCTCTCCCGCCACCCTTGTTCCTTCATCTCCAACCGGCACCGGGTAGCTCTCCAAATAGAGGATCTGTCGTTTCTCTGAACAGCTCCGCCTGTGAAGACGCTGCGCACACCGGAGAGCACGTATGGAAACCACATCGCCCGGTCGCAGGGATTCGGCCCCATGGCCTTAAATATCTGGCAACAGGTAATGCGGGGAGGGTGAAGCTGGGATGGTGAAACGACGGCAATCCGGGAATTCCGGGGCGAATTCGACCTAAGCGA
>JBJTOM010000488.1:0-3520 GCA_046074585.1 Planctomycetota bacterium
TGTCGCTGGTGCTGGGAACGATGGGGGACGACGGCGACCCCGATGCCGCGATCGACCTTGAAAAAACATCCAGCCATGTGCAGGCTGTCGCTGCCTATTTCCCGCCGACGGATATTCGCGAATACGTCAATCACAAAACACTCAGTCGTCAGTTCCCGGCCGTGGTGTTCCCGGATGATCAGGCCGTGGATGTCTCACCACTCCTGTCCGTCACGAAGCGGTCCGCCCCCACACTGCTCATTCATGGAGACAAGGACGAGCTGGTGCCGATTTCACACAGCCAGCGATTTCATGAGGCCATGCAGACGGCGGGGGCGGAGTGTGAATTGATCGTCATGCCTGGGGCAGCGCATGGCTTCCCGGGTGCTCAGGGCCAGCAGGCCGAGAAGGCAGTGCTGGATTGGTTTGATCGGTATCTGAGCAAATCCGGCGAAGGGCAGTGAGCGTACCGTTTGAGCCGGAAGCACGCAGCCAGATGCCCTGAACCGACTCCCCTGCGCAAGTCCCCCGAATTGGTCTGGAGCTCGTTGCTGCAGATTTGTAAGATCTGCAAGTTCTGCCGATTCCGAACAGAATCGGCAGAAAATGCAGCAGTGCCGTCCGTTTCGCAAGTCTTCACACAGAAAGCCTTTGCGAAAAAACCAAAGTCCCAGGCTCGGTTTTTAGCCTGAATGGTTCGGCATTTGCTGCTGCAATCAGAATCACGGCAGCAGGAAATGCCGGTTTCACAGGATGTTACTCCAGCCAGCAGGAACAGAGCATGGATGCTCGCACGCTGTTCGTCTGTTTTTTCGTCGCCATGGCCGGGCTGCTGCCCCTCACGGCGACTGGCGCTGAACGTCACGAAACACCGAATTTCCTGGTCACAGCCGCCGACCAGCAGGTGGCAAGGCAGGTCGCGACCGCAGCCGAACATTACCGCAGGGAACTGGCGGTGTACTGGCTTGGACGTCCAATGCCCAACTGGTCTCGCCCCTGCCGTGTGTCTGTTAACGTGGGATCACTGGGAGCGGGCGGGCAGACGACTTTTCAGTTTGTCAACGGCGAAGTGATCAACTGGCGAATGTCGGTTCAGGGCAGTCTGGAGCGGATTCTGGATTCGGTGATTCCGCACGAAGTGAACCACACGATTTTCGCCTGTCACTTCCGTCGGCCGCTGCCGCGCTGGGCGGATGAAGGAGCGGCGACGCTGTTCGAGCATGAATCTGAAAAGGGGAAGCAACTGCACCTGCTCAACCAGGTCATCCGCGACCGTGGCCAGCATTTCTCGCTCGGTGAACTGCTCTCCATGAAGGACTATCCGGAAGATCCTCGGCGCATGCTCACCCTCTACGCACAGGGCTTCACGCTGGTTGATTTTCTGGTGCAGCAGAAGGGACAGAAGGTCTATCTGCAGCTGCTGGCGGCAGCGGAGGAGCGTGGTTGGGACGAGGCGATTCGGACGCACTTTGATCACGAGGGAATCGCGGCTCTGGAACGCAACTGGCGCGGCTGGGTTCTGGCCGGTCGCCCGCGACTGCTCACCGGAGACGAAACGCTGCTGGCGCAGAATTCGGCTCCGGACGCGGAACGTCTGGCTTCGGGTGGATCGCCAGAGGCGAGTAAGCCGGGGACGGCCGTGGCGGGAGATTCTTCAGCGAAGGATCGTCGGAGTGCCGCGCTGTCAGGGGCTGTGGTTCGTTCTCAAAGTCCCGACGCAGGGACTTCGCCGTCTTCGGATGCTGCTGCAGTCGCCGTGCTGAAAGGAGGCACCACTCCGGTGGCTCGCCAGCCCTCAGAACCAGCGTCAGGGGCTGGAGTTCGGCGGCCGACAGCTGTTCAGGGATATCGTGCGGCATCGTTTGAAGCGCCAAAACCAAAGCGGTCGGGGCAGACCGCGGAGTCTGTGCAGACAACGCCGGCAGAGGAATCCACGAACGGTGCAGCATGGTTTGAAGAGACGCGAGGAGCAGTGGAGGATGGCGGGGCAGAAGCCAATTCGTCCGCAAAACCACGTCGAGATCATTTCGTGCCGACAGGTCACGCGAATGTTCAGGAAGACAGTGAACGCAGGGATTCGGCTGACGGTACTCCGCCGTGGGCCGGATTCCCGGGGTCTGCGAAGTTGTTCTGACTTCAGGCAGTCTGTGGCCCCCACTTGTGACGAAGTGGTGGCCGCGGGGCGGATCGTGCCCTTCCTTTCGCGATCTGCTGCATGCCGGACTCTGTTCACGACGGGCGGTTCATCGAAACCCGCAACGATGAGCCGCCCGATTTCCTTTCAGGGAGTGCCCTGCTTCGATTCAACGGTTGATGAGGAATGTGGCGACATGGCCGAGAAATTCCCGAAGCACTCGGCTGGCGTCAGCACTAAAGCTGCATTCGTCAATCGCCTGATTCATGAGCAGAATCCAGCGATCACGGGCGGCCCGGGTGACGGAAAACGGAGCATGACGGGCGCGGAGGGCAGGGTGCCCCCGCTTCTGCAGATAGTCCTGCGGACCACCAAAGCGAAATGTCAGGAACAGACGCAGCCGTTCTTCAGCCCCCGCCAGGTCATCCGGCGGATACATCGGACCAAGCAGGTCGTCCACCGGAATGCGGCGATAGAATGCAGCCGTCAGACGCTGAATGCCGTCGGTGCCGAGCATTGCGTGAAGGTTGTTTTCGGTGATGGGCGACTGGGAATCTGGGCTGGTCACGGAAGTGTCTGCTGCCGGCTGATGGATTACGTTTTCAGGTTCTGAAGACCGCAGATTAAGATATTGAGAGGGACTTGTCAGGGGAATCCGCAGATGCAGAACTTCACAGGCACTCTGGACCATCTGGTCGTCACCGCGCCTTCGCTGGAATCGGGTGCAGCGTGGATTGAACGTAAGCTCGGGTGTTCCCTGCAGCCGGGTGGCAGTCACCCGCGCATGGGGACCCACAACCAACTGCTCAGAATTGGCCCTGACTGTTACCTCGAAGTGCTGGCCATCGACCCCACAGCCGCTGCTCCATCCCAGCCCCGCTGGTTTGGACTGGATCGATTGACTGCAGAATCCGTTCCGCGTCTGGCCGCATGGGTGATGAGAACACCGCGCATCCATGACCTCGCTCCACTTGCCCCGGTGTCACTCGGCCCGGTGCAAACCATGCACCGCGGTGAACTCGAATGGCTGATCACAATCCCTGCAGACGGCGACTGTCCGCTCGCCGGCACACTGCCTCTGCTGATCCAGTGGCAAACCACCCAACCACCCGCAACGCGACTTCCCGAATCGCCACTGTCACTGAAATACCTTGTGCTGCGGCATCGGCAGGTCGAACTGCTCAGACAGTGGTTCATTACCGCCGGGTTTGAGGGGCCGATTGAGCTGGTCGAGGCCGGTCCGGACGAGTCCGCTGGGTTGACCGCCGTCTTCCAGCGCGATCCCGAAGGCGAGCTGGTTCAGCTGGGACGGGGCGACGCCTGACAGAGAATCACGCGTCAGCGGCCCCAGACAATAAGCGGCTGCCACGAGATCACCCAGTGGCCTTGACTTTCTGGCACGGAATG
>JBJTOM010000489.1:0-1670 GCA_046074585.1 Planctomycetota bacterium
GTGCAGTGAAGTTCCTGTCGGAGAACATTGAGTTTAACAATACGAACCCGAACCAGCAGACGCCGGTGAATCCACCAGGCGTGTTCCAGCGGCTGGGACGTCGAAATGACGGCTACGTCGTTGGAGAATTTTGATTTTTTCTGAGCTTGCCGGAGGAGTTTCGAGATGGTGGTACGAAGAGCAGTTGTGTTTCTGCTGGGATTTGGAGTGTTAACAGTCGGAGTGGGGTGCTCGGATGGACCGCCGCTGGGAACCGTCTCCGGCAAGGTGACCCAGGGCGGTCAGCCGATTCCTTTTGCTTACGTACAGTTTCAGCCGACCGACCCACCGGGAACGTATGCCTCGGCCTACACAGACGTGGAGGGTCAGTATGAACTGCGATTCTCTGAATCGCGCAATGGAGCACTGGTTGGTCGCACGAAGTGACCATTCGCACGGCTGCTCTGGATGAAATTGAGATTGAAGATCGTGAGACCGGCAAGCTGGTCACACCGGCGCTCCCGGCTGGTTATCAACCGAAGCTGGAACTGAAGTATGAGCGTGCGGTGGAGGCGGGAGCGAACACGCATGACTTCCAGCTGGAAACGGGCACACCACAGTAGAGACGGGTGTGGTGCTGAAAGAGGGGCGTTTCGGGTCACGGGTCAGAATCGGGAGCAGGAGTGGGGCGATGCGGAACAGGGTCAGATTGTGGATCTCGGAGTACTGGATTTGCATTCTTCTGCATCCGGCCGTCTTCGCGGGCGATTCGACAGAAAAGCTGGAATACTTCGAGCGGCACGTCCGGCCGGTGCTGGCGAATCGCTGCTACAACTGTCACTCGGCCGACAACAAGGCCGCTGGCGGGCTCCGCCTGGATGATGGTCATGGGCTGTTATCCGGAGGTGGCCGTGGACCGGCACTGATCCCCGGGGATCCTTCGTCGAGTCTGCTGAGGCGTTTCTGGGACTGACTGTCAGCTCTGCCCGCTGTCACGACCATAGATTTGATACGATTCCTGCTCGTGAGTACTACGCACTGGCCGGGATTTTTCAAAGCACAGAGCTGTGTGCCGGACTGCGGAACGAGATGGGCGGAGGTGGTCTTGAATGCTACGATTCGCTGAGAGTTGTGATGCTGTCATCGACCGGTGGTCTGTCAGCTGAGCAGCTGCGGGATGCTTAGCTGGCTGGCTGTGGCACGCTTGACAGATCGCCGGCCCGGGTTTCGGCAGCCAAGGATCTGCGGGTGATCGAGCTGAGAAACAACGGGCCGGAGGCGGCTGCGATTCTGGAAGGAGCGCGTCGTAGTGTGCATCGCAGCATCTACCTTCCTCAGCTGAGAACGCTCACGCCACAGTCGCTTCAGGCGTTTGATCCAGTGGAACAGGGAATGACGACAGGAGCGCGCGAGTTCACCACAGTGCCCGCACAGGCGCTGTATCTGCTCAATAGTGAATTTGAACAGCGGGGATTGCTCGACGATACGCTCGTGCTGTTCGGCAGTGAATTTGGCCGCATGCCGACGGCGCAGGGCGTTGACGGTCGTGACCACAACATCACCGGCTATCCGATGTGGCTGGCCGGTGCCGGGGTCCGCCCGGGCTTTTCGTGGGGCGCGACCGACGACGTGGGACTGAAGGCTGTTGAAGGCCGCATGCACACGACGGACCTGCATGCCACCCTGCTGGC
>JBJTOM010000490.1:0-2903 GCA_046074585.1 Planctomycetota bacterium
CGGCCTGTGAACGCACCGACCAGCCGATTGCTGCGCTCCTCGAAGACCTGCAGCAGCGCGGGCTGCTGGAACAGACACTGGTCGTCTGGGGTGGCGAAATGGGGCGTCTGCCGATCTCGCAGCTGACTCCCGATCGCAATCCGGCCAACTCCGGACGCGATCACAATAAGAACGCCATGGTCGCCTGGCTGGCGGGCGGCGGGATTCGTCCCGGAACCACCTTTGGTGCAACCGATGAACTTGGCTTCGCTGCCGTGGAGAACAAAGTGAGTATCCCGGACTTTCACGCCACCCTCCTGCACCTCCTCGGACTGACTCCCGATGACCTCTACATGGAACGCGCCGGACTCCGGGAAAAACTCACCGGAGTCGGCGAAGCTCATGTGATCCACGAAATCCTCGCCTGAACTGCAACCTCCCCCTCGCCTTTGAATAGCTGAGTGAATCCCGTGTTGCGCCGTTTGCCCGTTCTGCTGGCCCTGATGATTCTGCTGGTGGCTGTTCCGTGGAAAGCGCTGCGCCTGCTTCCACGACTGCTCCACACAGCCCAGACACCATCAGAGCTCTTTCAGCGTCCACAGCAGCATGAACAGTACGCGCAGCTGCGGCAGGCCCTGCAGGACACTCGCGCCGCACGCCGCCAGCTGCAGGCCCTCCAGCTGACGGAGCGGCTGACGTCAGAATTTCCCAACGAACCGGACGCCTTGTTTGAAGCGGCACTCACAGCGGCCGCGTTCGGGACCCCTGAGCAGTCGCTGGTGCAGTTGTCGCAGGCCGTCATGAAGGGCTTTTCTGACGAGTCGAGACTGGATTCCGCGAGGGAACTGGATTCCATTCGCCAGCGATCTGAATTTCAGCATGCTCAGTCACAGATCCGTGAAGCGGCCCTCCAGCGTGCCGCCCGAATGAACACGGTCACCCCCACTCGCATTCAGGGCACCACAGCGCTCGTCACCGACCGAAACACGCGCTGGGAACCAGAACGATTCACACTCACCTCCGAATTCAACGTCGCTCCGGTTGATTCCTCCGGCGATTCCATCGCCAGTCTGCTTGATACCGAGGCCGCAAGGCTGGTGAATGCATGGATCCGGGAGGGCTCCGCGGCCGGATTTCATGGCATTCTCTACGACAACCGTGACCGTGGCCATTCCACCCTCGAACGGGCTCAGTGGCCGGAACTGGTCTTCGTTCGCTATTCACCGGAAATCCGCGCGGCGGGCGGTGATTTTGGCTTCCGCCCGTGGCAGCGATTCAATCTGCCGACGTTCGGCAACGCGTCGACGGCACTGGTCAATCCGGTGTACTGGCGAAGCAATCCGCGCGCCATGCTCGGCAATCGACTGCATGCAATTCTTATGCTGGAACACTATCTGAGCAACCAGCTTTACTGCGCCCCGGAACACAACGACTTCGATACTCCCCACGGCGATGTGTATCCCGCGAATGCCCCGTGCTGGCTCATTTCCCAGGGATCCTCCGGTTCCGATCAGCCGTTTCTGCGGGCCATCGCACTGACACTGGCCGCGTTTCCCCCGGAAACACGACGCAAACTGGAACGCGATGGTCTGCTGATGCATGCGGTGCAGTGGATACTGAGGCAATCGCTGAAGAACGTCAGCTCTGCAGAGGACTTTCTGAGCGGACGTGCCCACCCCACAGTGTTCCGCGAAGAACAGCTGGATCCGGAACGCATGGTGCAGCGGGCACATGCCATGGCGGTGGACCGCATTCCTCCTCTGGTCCGGCTCAAGGTCATCCAGGAATCCGCGGCCAGACACGGGGTTGACTACTTCTCCGGTGGCCCCACCGAAGAACTGCTCACCCACCCCCTGCTCATCGCCCGCATTCATCGCACCGTGGCTCGAAAACGTACGATAGTAGTGCAGGCTGCCGCCACCCCGGCTCCGCAGCCAGGCAGCGGTTTTCGCTGGGTCGTGCTGCAGGGTGATCCCACAGGCGTTGACATCCAGCCACTCAATCCCGATTCCAGTGTGGTGGCCATCACCTTTACATGGCAACCCTCACATCCCGTGAGATCCGCTCCGGAACTTTCCTGCAGTCGTGTCGATGTGGGAGTGTTCACCGAAGCCGGTGGCGTGCCGTCCATGCCCGCAATGATCTGTTCCCTCACCATCCCGTCTGAAACCCGGCTCTATGATGGTGACAGACTGGTGTCCGTGGATTATGCCGCCCCGGAGGCTTCAAAGATCTACTGTGACCCGTTCCTGGTTCCTGTCCGCAAGTGGAAGGATACCTATCGATACGATTCAAAGGGCACCGTCAGTGGCTGGGTCCGTACCACCACAGGCCAGCAGCCCCAGAGCTTTAACGCTGACGGAGACGCGGTCGCGTCACCAGAGGACTCGACAGCAGCCGCAAACCCAGTGCAGTATCGTCTTCTCGAAACCCCCGAACAACGTGCGGAACTGATCTGGACCCCACGCTGATCAGGGTGACTGGCCAGCGCGAGGATGTTGATGCGTGGCCGGGGCGTACGGAACGCTTGCCCCAGCCCACGCCGCTGGCCCCCGGCCCCCGGCTAATGGCGGTGACCTTCCGGCGCAGGGCGCCAATGGGAGGGCGAACCTGGGATGACAAAACGGTGTTAGGAACACCGGAAGTCGTCTTTCGGACTCCACCCCACGTGACAAGGCGTGCAGGGAATGTCAATCCCCCGGTAGCACTGCTGAGCCGTCGGACGGCAGTCCGCGGGCAACAGCACTGCCACGGCCTGCGTGGGACCCTCAGCGGACTGCGAACGCAACGAAAAGGACCCTGAAACGGCGTCCCCTGCGTCCCATCACAAAACCATTCAAAACGCAACCCCCGAGCCGCGCCCGTGAGGAAGCGGGCTACCCCAGCACAGGCTGCGTTTCGAAGTGAGAAGTGAGAAGTGAGAA
>JBJTOM010000491.1:0-11550 GCA_046074585.1 Planctomycetota bacterium
GTCCCCGCCAGATACAGCAGCGTACTCTTCCCGCAACCCGACGGGCCCCGGATGGCCACCGCCTCGCCTGAAACCACACGCAGACTCACATCCCGCAAAATCGGCAAGTCACCCGCGGACGTGCGAAACGTCCGACTGACAGAATGCATCTCTAAAACGACAGGCATGCGAAAACTCACTGAAATGACTGAGGCATCCACCGCGTCCCCGGAGTTTCGCCTCTCCCGCCCTGCAGATCAAGCCACAACACCCAGCCTCACAGCAAGTCCTCTTTCGGACTGCGTCCCACGTGACAGGCCGTGCAGTGGATGTCAATCCCCCGGTCACGCGCTGCAGAGCCGTCGGACGGCAGTCCGCGGGCGAGGGCGCTGGCAGGGCTCCGGGCACGACACCACACCCACGCGCCATGCCCCTGATCATACGTCTCATGTGTCACATTCGTCCCATCTGTCCTCGAACGCGTACCGCGCCATCCGAGCCGCGACCGTGAGGGAGTCGGGCCGCAATGCAACGCCACAACCCGTTTCCGGGAAGAGACTTTCGGCGTCCCGGTGCCATGCACCCTGGGGCTGCATGCACCCTCGGGCTGCACTTTGGGAGGGCGAGGCTCCTGCCGAGTCACCGTTTGCTGCTCCGCGCTGTGAGTCTCTGCCCGTACTTTTGCGGACGCTCGCGATGCGGTGGCGTGCGCGCGGCTGGGATGCGGCTCAGCAGGAGCTTCGCCCTCCCGGTGGTACTCTTTGCCGGAATTTCAGCGCCATGGGGCGTTCGCTGCGCGATCGTGCACCGTCACAGGGGGATTGACATCGGCCGCACGCCACGCACGGATTCCGATCGTCCGAAAAAAAATCCGAATTCCTGTCACACGGGCTGCTCCTGCCACCATTGGTTGGTGTCCCCTGATCACAACACCAAAAATCACTCAGGTGCAGAACAATGATTGAACTGATCGTGCTCGGTATGGGCTTTTATGGTCTTTGCACTGGCAAGTTTTCCGCTTCAAAAGGCCGCATGCTGACGGGTGGTCCGGCCCGCGTCTGCAGTCTGATCCTGCTGGCGCACCTGCCAATTTCCTTCGCCGGAGGCTTTGCGCTGGGATTCTTCGGCATGCCTCAGGATTCCTGGTATCCCCTGATCGTCTCCCTGATCTCGCTGTTCCTGGTGATCACAACATCTGCCATCGCAGCGAACCAGTACTGTACCCGGCTGAATGTTGAACGCACGACGCCTGCACAGCCGGACAACCTGCTGTCCCAGGCCACCAGCATCAACTCCGATGCGGAAACGGACAATCAATCGCCCTACGCCGTCGTCGGGGCACCTCAACCCCCCCAGGATTCTGCGCTGCGGCAGATTTTTCGTGGCCTGGTGCTCGCAGGAGGTCTGCTTTGCACCGCGATGATCACTCTCTTTCTCAACGCTCAGAACGCTGCTGAGGGTGTCATGATCGCCGCCGTCGTCTTTGGTGTCGGTGCCACCTTCGGTGCCTACCGGGTCTTCAGACCCGCAGCCCCCGCAGCCGTGTCGCCCTGAGCACCGGCCTTGACGGGCTGGAAGTCGATGGTGGGGATGGGGAGGCGGTTGCAGAGGGATGTGGGGGAGGGTAGCGAGGGGAGTGTTGTTTGCCCGTCACCCCCGCCCCCACTCCCCAGTGGGGAGAGAGGGGATGTGTGTGTCGGGGCTTTGCTGAATGAATCTGGCAGAGTAGACTGCAGGCAGTCCGCATTGAGTCTTCTCCTGAACGGTCGCTTTCATGACTGCTCTGTCCCCTGTTTTCCAGCTTGGTCGTGGGTTAACGCTGTACCCCGTGGTGCATGGCAGCGGTGACAGTGCGGTTGAAGTTCGGCGGTTGATGCTGAATCATCGCTTTGATTGTCTGGCGGTGCCGCTGCCACCGTCGTTTCAATCCGAGGTCGAATCGGCCCTTGAAGATCTGCCGCGGATTTCGGTGGTGCTGCAGCGGGAACAGCATTCGTCGTTTCTGCCGCACAGGGATTACCAGGGTGAGGGCCACGACTCAGACTCTGCATTCGGCTCGGATGACGACTCGGATGACCTGCAGCCGATTTCCTACGTCCCTGTCGACCCGTGTCAGCCAGTGATTGCGGGGCTGCGGATTGCCCGGCAGGAGCGTCTTGCGCGCGCCTTCATTGACGTTGAAACTGACGATTACCTGTCAGGTTCCTCGGTGCTCCCGGACCCGTATGCGCTCAAGCGTGTCACCGCCGAGCAGTTTGCAGCGGCGATTCTGCCAGCGTTGCCTCGCCCCAGTGAGCCACGTCACATCGAGCGACTGCAGGGGATGGGAGCGCGTCTGCGGCAGCTTGTTCAGCGTTATCCGAAAGTGCTCTGTCTCTGCAGCCTGCACGATTGGCCATGGCTTCGCGAAGCTTATCTCGCCAGTACCGCTTTGCCGCAGCCACCGGACGTTCAGCCGGAGCCGGCGGAGCGATTTGCGGTGGCAGAGAATACGCTGATGTTCGTCCTTGGAGAGCTGCCGTGGATCACAGGGCTGTACGAGCAGGCCCGGGTGATGCTGGACGACGACGAAAACCTCTCCGTGGACGGTATTAAAGCGCTGCTTCTGCAGTCCCGGGAAAGCTACGTCGCTGAATTTGGTACGCGGGCCCGGCGAATCACCCCGGCACTGCTCGCCCGCTGCCTCAAATACGCCCGCAATCTGTCGCTGATTGAACGTCGCTTCACCCCGGACCTCTATTCACTCGTCGTGGCCGCTCAGCAAACCGCCGGTGACCAGTACGCCATTCATGTGACGGAAACCGCCAGAACATACCCATGGGTAGAGCGATCCGACGCGCCGCGGATTCGTTTCGGCATCAACCGAGCGCAGCTGCCCGACGGCACCGGTGTGTTCCCCAAAAGTCGGCTCCCGGGAACCCCCGTCGTCTGGAGGACATGGCGGTTATCCAGCCGCCCCGATGCTCGACGAAAGATCACGTGGCAGCGATCCTGGAATCCGTTCGGGCAATGCAGCTGGCCACCGGAGGACCTGGCGATCGAGCGATTTCGTACGCACGTCAAGGATGTGGCTCTCGATCTGCTCGGCACAGACCTGGCCCGCACCGAGAAGTTCTCATCCAGCCTCAAGGATGGCCTGGACATGCGGGAAACGCTGAGGAACTGGCATACCGGCAGCCTCTATGTGCGAGAATTTCCACCGGCCCGGGGGCGGCTCGACTGCGTCGTCATGCTCTTTGACAGTCCTGCGGATCCGCGTCAATACCCATGGCGAGTCACGTGGCACGCTGAAGCGCACGACGAATCCACGCTCGCTCTGTTCGCCACGAACTTCATAGGGGACGTGGTTGGTCCGGGCATCGCCGTCGCCCGGTACGGCGGGGCCATGTTTCTGTTTCCACCGCGGCCGATTCCCGAAATCTGGCGTGACCCGCGGTTTGATTTCACAGACACGCTGGAAGAGCGTCTGCTGGCGGCCGCTCTGTTCCATTCCCGCGAAAAACACATCGCCCTCCTCAGCAGCGCTCCACCAGGTGCAGGCTGGAGACGACTGGCGAGCAAATTCCGTCGGAAAATCATTCATGTGCCGCTTTCGCGGTTCAGTTCAGAAACCATCGAACGACTCCGAATTGTCCACGTCCTGAACGGACACGAAGTCCGCTCCTGGGCCGATAAATTCATTCGCCGCCCCTGAAGGCTCCCCGTCATCACTCGCCAACATGAACTTTCACCCGCTGCGGCTGGATTCTGCCCGGATTTCCGTTTAGATTTCCTCCCCATCAGCGAATCGACCACTCGAATCCTGTCGGCTTTTCGGTTTTTCCAGGGGACCCCCAATGAGCGAACCCAGTTCCGCAGCAGCTGAAACAGACGCACCGCAAACCCCAACGGGCATCCCGGTCGCTCAGCCCGTCCCCGAACCCTCCAAACCACAGCCGCCCAACAGCGTCTATCTGGTGTCCTACCCCAAAATCGTGTTTCTCTACCCGACGGTGATCGTGTCCTTCCTGTGTGCCCTGTTTCTCTGGATTCGCGGGGGGATTCCCCTCGACGCCATCGCCCCGGATGTCCCTCCGGCCGCCGTTTCAGCCCCCGCCGAAAATGCTCCCGCTGACGTTGCGGCCCCGGCCCCCGCCGTCGGCCACACCTATCAGTACTGGTGCGCCCGCATTTTCCTCGCAGTCCTCGGCTTCAATCTCGTGGTGATCTCCTTCGAATTCCCGCGAACGACATCGCTCACCTGGTTCTTCGCCATCTCGACCCTGTGCCTGGCCGGCTGGTTTCTTTTCTCTCTCTACGACAATCTGGCCCCCACACTGCTCCAGGGAGTGCTCGCGATCAAGCCTATGGCCAATGGCTCTTTCTACATGATCTTCACCACGATCATGCTCGTGCTCTTTGTGGCTGTGCTCATCAGCCGCCGCGTGGATTACTGGGAAGTGCGCGGCAACGAACTGCTCCATCACCACGGCTTCCTCAGTAATCTCGAACGCTTCAACGCCCCCAACCTGCGAATTGACAAGGAAATCACGGACCTGTTTGAGTACCTGCTGCTGCGTTCCGGGCGGCTGGTGATCCACTGCAGCAACGAACGCCGCGCCATTGTGCTCGAAAATGTCCTTGGCATCGACAAAAAAGAACGCCAGATTACTCAAATGCTCGGTGCACTGCAGGTGCGAGTGCGAACCGACAAGGAAGAAGAATAACTCAGTCGGCTGCCTCTGGGATGGGCCGGATGTCAGTGCCCCGCATGTCAAACCCCATCTACTTCGATAACAATGCTACCACACCCATCGATCCTCGCGTGCTCGATGTGATGCATGCAGCGTGGCGCACTGCTTTTGCCAATCCCGGCAGTCAGCACAGTTTTGGCCGCACCGCCCGCCAGGTGCTTGAAGACAGCCGCGAACAAATCGCCGGGATTCTGGATGCCGACCCGTCTGAGGTGATCTTCACCAGTGGCGGCACCGAATCGCTCAACGCTGCCATTCACGGCTTCACCTTCGGCCGACAGGGGCTTGTAGCGCTCACAGCCGGCGAACATCCCGCGACTCGCGAAGCCTGCCAGACCGCCACCACCCGCGGACTGCGACTCACATCGCTGCCCGTCACCCCCACGGGACTTCTCGATCCAGCCTCCCTGAACCTGCTCCCATGGCCTGACCTGCGTCTGTGCACTGTGATCCTGGCGCACAACGAAACAGGCGTGATTCAGGACGTATCCACCCTCGCAGAACTCTGTCGCTCCCACCGTGTACCGCTCCTGCTGGATGCCGTCCAGGCCGTGGGGAAGCTGGATTTTTCCTTCCGTAAAAGCGGCGCGGCTGCGGTGGCATTCGGGGCCCACAAATTTCATGGCCCGCGCGGCATTGGTGGACTGCTGCTCAGACGTGGCCTGCGGATCCCGGGACTGCTGGTGGGTGGCCATCAGGAATCCGGTCGGCGCGCCGGCACAGAACCGGTTCCGCTCGCTGCCGGCATGGCGGCCGCCCTGCAGTTCTGGCATGCAGAGCGACAGGCGCGAACTCAGCGGATGTCAGCGGTGCGGGATCGCCTTGCTGCCGGACTGGCAGAACTTTGTTCCCCCGTCGTTATTCACGGAATGTCCGCTCCGCGTCTGCCGAATACTCTGAATATCGCCTTTCCGGGGATTTCCGGGGAAGCGTTGCTGGTGAACCTGCATCTGGCAGAAGTGGCCTGTTCGCTGGGCAGCACGTGTGCCAGCGGTTCCGTGGAGCCGGCTCCGGTGCTCCTTGCCATGGGAGTCCCGGAAGACCTGTGTTTATCGTCTGTGCGTTTTTCCGTGAGTTATCTGAATACTGAGCAGGAGGTGGATCGAGCGTTGCCGCGGATTGCGGCCGCCGTCTCGCGCCTTCGCAGCGAGAAGGTGCGACGATGATGCGGAACCTGCGTTTCCCCCGGCGTGTGCTCCTGCTGTCCCTGTTGTGCCTGCCACAGCTCGGCCCGGCCCCGATAGCCATCGTCCCTTCAACCATCGCCCAGGACGTGCGTCCTGGGTTCGACGACGTCGCCCTGCGGGACGCGGTCAAGCGAGCACTCGAAAACGGCTGCGCGTTTCTTCGAGGAGCGCAGCGGGCAGACGGATCGTGGCAGGGCGAGGGCCCTTTGGGAAAGTTTCCAGTTGGCGCCACCGCCCTCGCCGTACTCGCCCAGATCAACTGCGACGTTCCGCTCGATTCCCCCGAACTGCAGCAGGGCCTCGCCTGGCTGCGAAATCTCACCGTCGAAGACATCGGCCGTGCAGCCCAGCTCTACGAAACATCACTCGTGGTGATGGCGCTCTGCGCCGCCGATCAGCCTGAGATCGACCTGCCCCGTATTCAGCGGTTTGCACAGCTCATCGAACAGAGTCAGGTGCAGCAGGGACCGGGAACGGGGCTGTGGAGCTACCAGCTCCGTGAAGAAGGCGATGGCGGCCGGGGAGGGGGCGATGCCAGCAATGGTCAGTATGCGATCCTTGCCCTGCGTGACGCAGCGGCACTGGGAGCCCGTGTCTCGAAGATCACCTGGGAACGGTCCCATGACTACTGGAAAAAGAACCAGGCTCCCAGCGGTGGCTGGGGATACAGTGCCGGCGAACAGTCGGCCCGCGGGAGCATGACGGTGGCGGGGCTGTCGACCATCGCCATCACCACGCGGATGCTTCAGAACGACGCCGACGTGGACGCTCAGGGTCGCCCTGACTGCTGCGGCCAGTCTGCTCCTAATATGCCCCTTGAAAACGGCCGCCGCTGGATGGCCGAAAATTTCTCTGTTCGCAGCAACCCGGCCTTTGGGGAATGGTACTATTATTATCTGTATGGTCTGGAACGCGCCGGGCGACTCAGTGGCGTGCGTTTCTTTGGCCGTTATGACTGGTATCGACTGGGCGCTCGCCAGCTGGTCGATCAGCAGCTCCCCGGCGGCAACTGGCTGTCGTCATCCGGCACTGAACGCGATGCCATTCTCAATACATCCATGGCTCTGATGTTTCTTTCCCGCGGCCTGTCGCGTGTGGTGATCAATAAGCTGGATTTCACGTCGCCGAATGGTGAATCCCGCGAATCCGGCGAATGGAACCGTCACCCGTGGGACGTGCCCGCTCTGGTCGAACTCATCGATTCGCTCCCCAAATGGCCTCCGCGACTGACGAGTCAGGTGGTGACGCTCAGTCGCCTGCAGCCCGAAACCGCCGTTGAAGAGCTCAATCAGGCGCCGGTGCTGTTTTTGTCCGGTCGCGACGCACCACAGCTCACGGACCAGCACATCAGCTGGTTGCGGGACTACGTCGATAACGGTGGCTTTCTCTTCGCTTCCGCCTGCTGCGATGGCCAGGGGTTTGATCAGGGCTTTCGCGACATCGTGCGCCGCATGTTTCCGGAAGGCGATGCCTCCCTGCAGAAACTCCGGCCGGATCATCCGATTTTCCGCAGTGAATATCTGCTGAACGCGGACGGCATGGATCTGTGGGGTGTTGACTTCGGCTGTCGCACTTCGATTGTCTATTCGCCGGAGGACCTTGGCTGTTACTGGCAGAAGTGGATGCGACACGCGCCGCCGGAACGCAACGCCGATCTCTCCCAGCGCGTGCTCAGAGCCACTCGCATCGGCGTCAATGTCGTCGCCTATGCCACTGGTCGCGAACCCCCGGAAAAGCTCAGCGAAGCCACCGCGCGAGCGAGCGATGGTCAGGAACGCATCGAACGAGGACTCCTGCAGATCGCCCGGCTCCGACACAACGGCGGCTGGGACACGGCGCCCCGAGCCGTCCGCAACCTCCTCAAAGCACTCAACCAAACCGTCGGACTTACAGCGTCCACGGAAGTTCAGGCCATCCCTGCCACCCTCGAAGAACTCACCCGATTCCCGCTCATCTGCATGCACGGCCGCTATCGATTCCAGCTGCCGCAGCAGCAGATCGAAGCTGTTCGCGAATACCTCAGTCGCGGCGGCGTGCTGTTCGCTGATGCCTGCTGCGGAGCGACTCAGTTTGATCGCAGCTTTCGTGACCTCATGCGGCAGCTGTACCCGGATCAGGAACTCAAACAGATTCCGGCGGATCATGAGCTGTATTCAGAGCGGGTGGGACACGAGATCCGCGAAGCGACCCGTCGACGGCTGGTGAGTGTCGAACGCAACGCATCACTCCAGCTGCAGACAGAAAAAGGCCCGCCACTCCTGGAAGGCATCGAAATCGACGGCCGCTATGTGGTGATCTACAGCCGCCACGACATCAGCTGTGCCCTTGAACATCAGGCAGCCTTGTCCTGCGACGGCTACGTGGAAGAAGACGCTGCCAAACTGGCCGTGAACATCGTGCTCTACGCCATGCTGCAGAACATCAGCTGGCAGTCGGCCGTGGAAGCGAAGGAGCCTTAACCGCAATGGATCGAAGTCTGCTCGAACGACGCACGTCACTGGACGATTGACATCGGCCACACGCCACCGGACGACTGCCACTGGCTGCACGACTGCGCCGCGCAGTGCTCTCAACTTTTTCCCTGTCCAGGCTCCATACCTTGCCGCGTCTGTTCATCGCAATCATGCTCCCGCCAACGCTCGAGGCAGACCTGCTGGAACTCCTGCCGGACGCCGCGTCGCTCAGGCTGGCTCGTCCCGGGCAGCTGCATCTGACGCTGCAGTTTTTGGGGCCGGTTTGTGAGGACGTAAGCAATTCTCTGCAGCGGCGGCTTGCTGCGGTGGCATGTTCACGGTTCCGCATGCTGATCACGGGCACGGGGGTGTTTGAGCAGGCAGCGGGTTCGCGGGGAGTGCTTTGGGCGGGAGTGCAGCTGAGTGAGCCGCTGCAGCGCCTGTATTCCACCGTGACGGCCATGGTCCAGGCTGAAGAGCTGCTGCTGGAAGATCGGCCGTGGTCGCCACATTTCACGCTGGCCCGCTATTCCGGTGGCCCGCCGGAAGCACTGCCACAATTCCTGCAACGCGGACAGCGCCTGCACGTTGAAGCTGATGTCACCGATTTTCAGCTGCTGGAATCCCGTCCGGGACCAGCAGGGTGCGTCTACGAGTCGCGGGCTGTGTTCCCGCTGTCGTGACTGCGATGTGTGAAATGTCTGACCCCGTGGCGAATGCGCAGGAGGGTGGTGAGCCAGCAGAGTCCGCAGAAGGTCCATGCGAGCGGTGGGAAAGCGGATGGCAGCAGGCAGAACGCCAGGAAGAACAGCACGGTCTCGCTGCCTTCCATGAGTCCTGCGGAATACTCCATGGATTTTTTTCCGTCCCAGTCATCGAGGGGGCCGCGTTTGGCGGCAATGGCCGCCCATGCCAGAAAGGAACCGGAAGTTCCGAGAAAACTGTGGAGCAGTGCGGTGGCCGGGAGCAGATTTCGGGAGTCGGCAAGTCCGAAGCCCAGAGGGATGGCACCGTAGAAAATGAGATCCAGGACGATGTCCAGAAACCCACCGCGGTCCGTGATGGCGGTGCGCCGTGCGACCATGCCATCAAGACCGTCGCAGAACCGATTGAAAAGAATCAGGGCCGCTGTCGTGATCCAGTACTGGCTGGCAGCAGCAGCGGCTGCGACAAGTCCTGCGACGAAACCCGTCAGCGTGATGGCCGTGGCAGGGACGCGGGCAGCGGCGAGCATGGTGGCGAGCGGTTCCAGCAGCGGGTCGATGCACCGTCGGCAGGTACGATCCAGCATGTCAGCTGTCCTGCCCGGCCGTGTCCGCCGGATCCCGCTGGGCGGCATGCCGCCGGTAATCGGAGATGACAACGGCGAACGCAATCAGGTCATAGAGTGTATGTGCGAGGATTGGGATGAGCAGATTGGGGGTGGGGTCGACGGCCATCAGGGCGGTGAGGTAGAGGCCGAGGAAACCGGCCAGCAGGGCATACAGTGGTGTTACGGCGTGGGCGAGGGCGAACAGCAGATTCGACAGCATCACTGCCAGCACCGGATTCCAGCATGCGATCCACGAGTACAAAAAACCACGAAAGAAGATTTCTTCGCAGACCCCGGCCAGCACGGCAAGCAGGAACAGGTCGATCCAGCTGCAGCGCGCGAGGTAGATGCCGACCGTGTCGCGGAGAAAGCGGCGGATCTGAACCATACCGGAAGACTGTGAGAGCATGCAGACGGCGAGCATCACGAGCATGGGGAGACAGGCGAGCAGTCCCAGGAGTGCATCGGTGGGAAGCCAGCGGAGCGATCCGGTGGGGTCGACGCTGGTGAGCCAGCCGCCGACGAAGGCAATCGCCAGCAGAGCAGCCTCGAACAGACCGGCCGCTGTGAGAAACTGGCGATGCGAAAATTCGTCGGAGTCGGGATGGATCAGAGTGCTCCTGAAGAGCGTTCGATGAGATAGAAGGCGCTGTCAGCGCGGAGATTGGCAGCGAGCAGTCGGTCGACGGCCCGGCCGCGAATAATGGGGCTTTCACGAACAATGCGAAACCCGATGCGTTCAATCAGCGCGCGGAAATCGTGCATGGACATAAAGTGCACGTTAGGGGTTTCATACCATTCGTATGGGAGCGTTTCGGTGACGGGGGTGCGACCGCGTCGGAGCACTTCCATGCGGACTCGCCAGTGTCCGAAGTTGGGGACGACGACAAGTCCGCGGGCGGCGACGCGAAGCATTTCGGTGAGCAGTCGACGGGGATTGCGGACCTGCTGCAGGGTCTGGCTGAGCACTGCGAAGTCGAAGCTGTCGTCGGGGATATCGGCCAGCCCCTGATCCAGGTCGGCCTGGATGGCGGCCAGTCCCCGCTGAATCACCTGACGCAGATTATCCTGCTCGACTTCGACCCCCAGAACATCGCACTGGAGTTCCAGGTGCAGTCGCTGCATCAGACGACCATCCCCGCAGCCCAGGTCAATCACGCGACTGCCGCGAGTGATGTGCTGCATGATCAGTTCATCGGTGAGGCTGACGGAAGGATCAGGGATCTGGTAACGGGGACTTTGTGACATGGCGAATTCGGGGCGGGATGATCTCTGACAGGGCGGTTGGTGAAAGGCGAGCAATCAGGGCCTGGCTGGTTGCTGTTGTGGAGGTGAGGCCGGCAGGGGTGCAGTTTTGGGTGAGTGAGCGTCTGGCGGCGCAGTCGTGGGCGGGGCGGCTGGGGCAGCGTTCGTGGCGGCCATATTTCCGAGCGACGGGGCGGGGGAGGGGAGGCTGAGAGCAGCGCCGGGGGGAATGCCCGGGGAAGACAGCAGTGAATCTGTCTGGGTGGCGGGGCCACTGCGGGTGGCAGGAGGAGCGGTGCCGGGCAGGAGCAGCCAGATGAGGACAGCCACACCGGCGGCTGATGAGGCGAGCACGGCAAGCTGCTGACCGGTGCGGAGAGCTTTACCGACAACGAGTTGGCGGTTGCAGGCTGCGAGCACGTTCTCCAGCCGCCAACCGTTGAGGCGGGCTTGAAGGAAACCGCCACGCAAGTTGGCGACCCGTTCGAAGCCGAGCCCCTGCAAAGCGCACGCCGCCAAATAGCCCCTCTGGCCCTTCTGACAGTACGTCACAATCGATTGGTCTCCCGGCAATTCGCCCACCCGACCCCGAAGCTCGTGCAACGGAATGTGCATCGCCCCCGCCAAACGCCCCGACTCCG
>JBJTOM010000492.1:0-4584 GCA_046074585.1 Planctomycetota bacterium
CTGGGTGCTGAGAAAGTAAGCGGCAAGAGCAGTGCTGTTTTTGACAGCAGGCCCCAGCAGCTGTACAGCAGCGCCTCGTGCGATGGCTGCACTGTCGTTCATGTCCGGTTCGGTGCCCTGGATGAGTGCCAGCTGCTGCACGAAGGCGCCTGCTGCGAGTACGTCTTCTCCGGAGACGATGCCGTCTGTGCCGGCACAGACAAGGTGGACTTCGGGTGCCGTGCCGGCAAGCCAGTCTGTGAGGCCGGCAAGATTCAGCCAGCAGCCGATGACGATCTGCCGGGCCTGGCGGCATCTGAGCAGTGCTCGGGTGCCGTTGGTGGTGGTGAAGACAATGCGGCGTCCGGCCACCATCTCCCGGGTGTATTCTGCTGGGGAATTGCCGAGGTCGAAGCCATCGATGCGGACACCACCACGCTCGCCCCCAAGGAGCACAGGTGCGGTGGCGGTGGCGAGCGCCGCTTTGATGCGTTTCGCCTCAGTCGGATCAGCGCAGGGAATCACTGCGGCGGCGCCCTGATCGAGTGCTGTAACGATGGTGGACGAGGCGCGCAGCACATCGATGATGACGGCCGTTTGCCCGGTGACGGCATTGGGGGGAATCAGATCCGGCAGCAGATGAACATGGATACATTTTGACATGCCGCTGTGAGCTCCTGAGGACTTTTTCAGCTTTGGCCAGGCAGTTCAATTTCGGTGACGAGGCTTTGGATGCGGCCTGAGCGAAGTCGCGTGAAGAGCAGTTCGCCGGGCTCTGTATCGGAGGCCGACTGGATGACGCGACCGGTGGCAGACTGGGTGAGTGAATAGCCGCGAGCGAGCACGTGGAGAGGACTGAGGGCCTGCAGGGTGGCGGCGAGTTTTGCGAGCTGATGGCGTCGTCGTTCGAGGAGCAGTTGCAGGGCGCGGGTGAGGCGTTCGCCGAGCAGATCGCAGTCCTGTCGGCGCTGGAGGAGGAGGTTTTCGGGGCGCTGGAGGACGGCGCGGGACTGGAGCGCTGAGAGCTGAAGTCGGCAGCGGTCAACTTTTGAGAGCAGGTTGCGGCGGAGTCGTTCGGCGGTCTGTCGGAGTGACAGACGCAGTTCGTCGGCTGCGGGGACGACGAGTTCACCGGCTTCGCTGGGCGTAAGTGCCCGGCGGTCGGCCACAAGATCGGCGATGGACACGTCAATTTCGTGTCCCACGGCGCTGATCACAGGGACTTTGCAGTCGACGACGGCACGGGCGACAATTTCGGTGTTGAAGCACCAGAGATCTTCGAGGCTGCCACCGCCTCGGCCGGTGATCACGACATCCACACCGGGAATGCGGTGCACGAGTCCCAGAGCCCGTGCGATGTCTTCGGCGGCGCCTTCTCCCTGGACGCGAACGGGGACGATCACGATGTCGGCGGGTGGCCAGCGGCGAGTGATCACCTGAATCATGTCGCGGACCGCGGCGCCTGTGGGGCTGGTGATCAGAGCGATGCGGCGGGGAATTCGCGGGAGGGGCCGTTTGCGGGCGGATTCGAAGAGCCCTTCAGCGGCCAGGCGTTCGCGCAGCTGACGAAAGGCAAGTTCGAGTGCTCCGGTGCCCTGAGGCTGGAGACGGGTAATGGAAAACTGGCACGTGCCGCGGGTGACATAGACCTGAAGGCTGCCGGTGGCGAGCACCTTGAGGCCATCTGCGGGGACGAATTTGAGCCGTTGAGCTGTGCTTTTCCAGATCACCGCGGAGATTTCTGCCTGATCGTCCTTCAGGGTCAGGTACCAGTGCCCGGCGGGGCTGCGGCGGCAGTTGGAAAGTTCACCGTCGACGACGCACTGCGGGAGGGCCGTCTCGATGACTTCCTTCATGGCGGTGACAAGTTCGGTGACGCTGATGACCGGGAGTTCATCAGTGTGCATGGGGACGCTCCCAGGAAGACAACCCGGACTGCCGGCGACATTCGTACAGAAGAATGCCGGCTGCAACCGCGGCATTGAGTGATGTGATGCTGCCGAGCATGGGAATGGCGGCCTGCACGTCGGTGGATGCGAGCAATTCCGGGGCCACACCGAGAGCCTCGGAGCCGATGATCAGGAGCAGGGGGCCGGAAAGGGGCGTGTCCCACAGCAGATTCGGGGATTTTTCAGAAGCGGCGGCGATGCGAAAGCCGGCCAGTCGAAACATCACCAGCGTCTGGACCAGATCGTCCGTCTGAAAGATCTGCAGGTGATTGACCGCGCCGGAAGACGCGCGGGCAACGTGGGGTGTCACGGAGGACTGTGAGGACGTCCCGATGATCACACCGGAGGCTCTGACGGCATCACAGCTCCTCAGGATGGCACCGAAGTTCCATGGATCCTGAATCCTGTCCAGCATGACGTACAGCGGTGCGGTCGCGATGGAAACTGAGGGGCCGGTGAAAGTGGCGTTGCTGGTGCGGAGGGCGATGGTGAGTTCGCTGATGGATTCGATTGGAAAGGGCCCCATGCGAGCGGCCACGCCCTGGTGGTCGGGCTGTCGGCAGAGCTGTTCGAGACGCAAGCCTGAGACGGTTTGCAGGGGCAGCGAGAGCCGTGCGGCGGCCTGCTGGAGGGACAGCAGGTCGGGGTTGGCCAGTGCGTCGCTGATGAACAGTTCGAGGACGGGCCAGCGGGCGGCGGCGAGTGTTTCGAGGACGGCGTGACGTCCCCAGAGCCAGGCGCGCTGATGGCTGCCGGCATAACCGCGAGTGGTCCTGGTCCGGGGAGTGCTATGCGGAAGATCACGCAATGCAGGAGTTGTCCAGAAAAATTCACGTGGCCGGGAAAATTTGCGTAGATTGGGAATCTTGTTTTGCTCGGGAGATTTGCCTGGTCTGGGGGAATCAGAGCGACTGCAGCCATGCGGTGAGCAGGGAGTGGTAGGAATGCAGATCGTCGCGATGGGTCATTTCGGTGATGGTGTGAATGTATTTGACGGGGCAGGCGAGGCAGATGGTTCTGACACCGCCACGGGTGCGCTGGATTGCGGCGCCATCCTGACCTCCCCGCGGCAGAATCGCGCGCTGGCAGCGAATTCCGTGTTTTTGCGCCAGGGATTCGAAGTCGGCCACCAGTCCCATATCGGAAAACATGGAGGCGTCCATGATGTGCAGGCAGACGCCATCGCCGGCCACGGACACGCGGTCTTCGTCGGGCACGCCAGGAGTTTTGCAGCAGAGGGTGGTGTCGCAGGACACCGCGAAATCGGCATCCACGGCGAAGGCTGCTGGTCCGGCGCCGCGCATGCCGACTTCTTCCTGAACGGACCAGACGGCATGGATCTCACAGGAATGGGCGCTGAGATTTTCGATGGCGCGGATGAGTGCCCAGCAGCCCACGCGATTATCGAGGCATTGAGAGACGACGGAATGCCCGACCTCGTGGAATGGGCCGTCGAGCACCACCATATCACCGATGCGGACACGGCGGCGGGCTTCTTCGGCTGTGAGTCCGCAATCCACAAAGAACTCGGTCACTTCCGGGATCTTCTTTTTGTCGGCTTCGGTCGCGAGGTGAATCGGGCGACCGGCGGCATTCATAACGCCGGGCAGATCACCGTCGGCGGTACACACCCGCACCATGCGTGCGAAGAGATTTCGGGGATCGAAGCCGCCGGCGGGATTGAGTCGCAGGCAGCCCTGGTCGTCAATGTGGCGCACAAGAAAGCCGATTTGATCCATGTGGGCCATGAGCAGCACTTTGGCGGGCCGTGCCGGGGGAGTCTGGCCAGGGGCTGGACGTGGCCTGCGGACGGCGATCAGCGAGCCGAGCGGATCGACGCGGACGTCATCAAACAGGCCGGGCGCAGAAATGGCGTCCTGAATCACCCTGCGAATGCGTTCTTCGCGGCCGGGAACAGATGGTGTTTGTGTGAACTGTCGCAGCAGATCCATGGGAAGTGGCCATTCCACAGGGCAGATGAAGGACCGATGGTGACCGTCTGTCGGCCTGGTGGCGCGGTCCGGGCAGGCACATGATGACGGCCTGGCGGGAAAAGATCAAATCGTGGAGGAGGGCATTGACCGGAGTCGCGGGCTCGGGACTGATGGCCTTGACTTTCTGGCAAGAGGGGGTGTCGGGTGGGCGAAGTTCCTGCTGAGCCGCATCCCTGCCGCGAGGACCGCGCCGATCCCCGCTGCTTCGCAAATTCGCTGGCAATCGCTCACAGCGCGGACCAGCGTTCGGTGGCTCGGCAGGAACCTCGCCCTGGGATGGTGAAACGGTGCAAAAACAGACAAACTGGGATGTTTCAATCCCCCCGCTATCGTTAGGCCCCACTGCCCGAACGAATCACAAAAAACGTCCTGTGGCGTGCGGTTGATGTCAATCGGCCGGTCAGGCTTTGCTGCGTTCCTGGTGCCGTTCTGGCCGCGTTGGCACACACCGTTACCGGGGGATTGACATCCATTTTTTGACGGCACCTGCCGTCAAAAAATAGAGCAGGAGCATGGAGAAAGGGGAGAGGAGACTCTCGACTTTCTTCATGCTCCTGCGGTCTCCTCTCCACCTTCTACTCTCTCAGCCTCGCTCCCTCGCCACTTCCCATTTCCCACTGCGAACCGTCATCTGGGTCGTCCGGGTCGCCGGCTTCCTCACG
>JBJTOM010000493.1:0-4536 GCA_046074585.1 Planctomycetota bacterium
CGCGTCAAACACCTGCGCCGAGCCCGGGTATTTACGTACCGAACCGAAGACCCGCCGAGTGCTGACCTCAAAACCGGTGAAACTGCGGGTGACAAACCTGGTGTTCCCATCGCGAGGCAGGCGAGTGTCCGGCGTGCGGCCGATGTCAATCGTCCGGTACGGCCCTGCAGAGATTTGTCAGCCGCTGCAAGGACTGTTGGTCTCACGCGAAGGGGCTCAGGGGCAAAGGTTGAAGATTGACAGGGATGGGAAACTCAAGTGTGCTTTCCTTTGTGCCTTTCCGTGAGGTCAAAGCTGGGACAGAGAAATCGGAGCACCGTTACCGGGGATGTCAATCCACTGGTGAAAGTGCGCGACGGCGCGGCCAAAGTCGCAGCAGGGATGCTTTCTGAGTTATGAGGAGAGCCTGAAGTGTGTGACGTCCGTGCGTGCGGAACCAGAGATGAGTGGTACCTCGGCCTGAAGCTCCTCCCTCGCAGGAGGCGAATTCAAATTCGCTGCTTAAACACCTGTAAGACGCTGCACACCTGTTTGATGCAGACATTTTTTACAGCGTGCCCATGTCTTCCACGAGCTTCCTCAGGAGTTCATCGAGGCGACCTTCCTCTGAAATTGCAGCGCCGTGCTGTTTCAGCAGGGCAATGCCTTCGGACAGCAGACACACAGCTTGTTCTGGCAATGAGTCACTCAACAGGAATGCGGCCAGGGCGAGTGAGTTGGCGAGGTCTTCCACATGGGACAGGCTGTGTGTAGACGCATAGAGCGATCGATAGAGCGAAACGACCTGCAGCGCTGATTGCAATGCCTCGTTCGAGGCACCTGTTGACTGCAGAATGACAAGACGACGGCGCAGCAGACAACCAATGCACTCAAGTCTCCCAACATGCCTTCCGCCCGACCACAATGGCCGATTCAGCAAATCCATCGCCTCAAGATAGGTTTTGTTTGCGTGCTTGAAACTTCCCTGGTCAAGGGAGACATCGCCACAGAACTGGAGCACAATCGCCAGACGCAGAGTGAACTCCGGACTGTCGGGATCGAGGGTCAGCAGATATCGGTAAGCTGTTTCGGCCCCACGGAAGTATTCCCGCGCCCGTTCCAGGCCTTCCTTACCGTCATGGTTCAGCGTTAACTGTCCAAGACGTTCAAGAATAACGGCCCGGGCGATCTCAACGCTCCGTCCCCGCGCGACCTCCCTGTCAATCAACTCCCTCGCTTCAATCAACCATCCCCTGGCCATCGCCACATTGTAGAGCCCCCCATTCGGGCGACTGCGCAGATCGGACCGATGCAGTCGACTGATCGCAAGGTTCAGGCATCTCCAGGGTGTTTCCGGAGGCAGTTGCATCCGCAGTGCCTCTGCCTGCTCATAAAGGTGATCCGCTTCGAGAAAGTCAAATCGGCCGGTGGCGATCCGGCCACGACGATCCAGAAGGTCAGCGTGGAATGGCCGGAATTCAGGATCCTGATCGCTGCCGAGAGCATCCTGCGCCACTCGCACCGCTTCCTCGGCCTCTCCGGTATGGCCAACGGTCTCAAACAGTCGATCCGCAAGGTAAATCGCCACAGCGAAACGAATCACTTTCCAGCCCCGGTGACTGCGAACCTGAGCGGGGAACTGATGAATGCTTTGAAGCAGTTGACGCAGACGCGAGAGGGCGAGTTCTGAATGACCGGTTTCAAATGCAAGGGCGGCGCCTTCAAGCTTTGAGATGATCACCAGGAGATCGTTCCGGGAATCGCCATCGGGAAGCGATGCTATGCTTTCACGCACCTCTTCCAGAATCGAGTGGCGAACAGCCTTTGCTTCCTGAGACGCCAGTTCCTTAAAGGTATTCTGATCCCGCAATCGATTTTCGGCCAGAGCCTGAACCTGCCCGCGTACTGCCCTTAAATTCGACAGCAGCACCCCCGCGGTGACAACGATCATCAGCAGGCAAACAACCAGAAACTGCCTGCGAATCAGACAAACGGACGAATAGCCTGGCCACGGACGGACTGCGTTGATTGGTCGCCGTTCAAGGACAGCCTGAAGATCCGCGGATAGCTCAGCCGCATTCACATATCGATGAGTCGTCCCACGCGATCTTTCGGCCGCACCGACACAGCGTGCAAGGCATTTCCTGGTGATTCTGCCGACTTCCCAGCACATCAGAGGGGACCGGATGGCTGAATAATCAAAGGACGAGGTCCCGACAGTATCGAACAGGTCGTGGATCATCCGGCCCAGGGAGTACACGTCGTCGGCAGGGGTTGGTGCCGCCCCGGCCATTCTTTGGGGACTGGCCCAGGGTTTCGTGCAACCAGGACAACTGCTTCGCGACTTATCAGGGCTCACTGACACTCCGAAGTCGAGAATTCTGATGTCATCGTTCGCTGTCACGAGAATGTGCTCTGGCTTCAAATCGCCATGCACATAGCCCCGGCGATGGATGTTCGCAACAGCTTCCGCGACCTGTTGAAAACGGCAGATAACGCGTGTGATGTGTCTGCCGGGCTGACGCGCCCAAACATCAATCGGATCACCCTTTACGTAGTCCATTCCAATCGCCGACGAGCCGTCGGCCAGTTCCTCAAAGTCCAGAGCTCCGACAATGCGAGTATCGTCAGCCAGAATTGCTGCCGTCCGAGCCTCTCGCAGGCCGGCTCCGGCGCCCAATTCCGCCGGGATAATTTTTACCGCCTTATGGATTTCGGGCAGGGTCTGATGCTGTGCAAGGTAAACCTTACCCATCCCACCTTGTCCGATTTTTTTGACAAGGATGTAGCGACCGACTCGGCAGACATCAGGTGGTGATTTCCAAAGTCTGTCATGATCCAGTGACACTCGAGATTCCGGCAGCGGTTCCTCTGGCGACGATGTCTCCTGCAAAATCGCCTGACGGCAGTTCGCGATGTCCTGACTGGTCTCTGGCAGATCCTGCGAGTCCACGTCCCGTGCAGCCGCGTCGAGACCTTCGGGGCCATCCACCAGCCAGATGAGTTCCTCAATCGAAATCTTCACGAAGCGACTCCAGACTGCGTCATTCCCCAACGACCAACTGCCTCCTGAGCCACTGAGTGGCCTGCACACGAAGTGTCCTTGCCTGAGTTGGACGGATACCCAGACTCTGGGCGATCTCTGCGTCGGTCAGTCCTTCAAGCATCATGTGAATCACTTCCGCCTGGTCTGGCTTATCGTGCTCCAGGCGAGTCACTGCATCCCTCAGATCCAGACGATCTTCCGCATCGATTGGCGTGCGCCCTGCGAGGCAGGCGTCCTGAATATCGTCCTGATCGAAAGAGACGAGCGTGCGTCCCCCGCCGCGTTTTTTTGCCGACAGCCCGCGATACATCCGGGAAAGAACGTGCTGAACTCTTTGCCGCCAATATGTGCGAGGAGAACAGCATTCCACAGACGGTTCGTTTTTTTTCGACGCAATAAAGACCTCGTTAACGAGATCAGTGACTCTCATGCGAAGTCGGCTCCATCTTCTGAGCTTTTTACCGGCGATGTCGCGGACCAATCCCTCAGGAAACGGGCTGTCAGCTTGATTCAGTTCCGGCACTGGAGGGCTCCTTCAACACAATCGTGGCTGAACTCCTCGACGACACACGGCACCAAAATTCTTGCATGGAGAACCCGGCTGTCAAGATCATTTCAGCACTGCGCCGTTGAGTGACGTACCTCGAAGGGAGAAGTTTTTTGATTTCTTTGAATTCTCTCCATTTTTTTCTTCATCATCTTCCTGCAAATGGTCCTCCAACACCTGAGGACATCGCGGATCGTTTGGACATTGTACCCATCGAGATCGGTGTCATTCCGGCGTTCACAGATCCAGACAGTCTGAATGGGAGTCGACTTACATGCTGAAGAGACGATGGCATTTACGAAAACTCAGTGCTTATTTCGCTTCCACCGCACGCCGTCGCCGCTCTGGCATGAGCATGGCTGCAGCACCCGAATCGCTGTCAGTCAGGCAGATGCTGTCGGTTGCAAACCCGGTGGTCGTTGATCTTCACAGGCACTACTTCAACCATTGGCTGGAAGGTGACCCGGCGTACAAGGATTTCAGGGGTTTCATCGGGCCAAAACATGACCTGATGAGAGAGACGCTGGAACTGTTGCAGGCAAGAACTCCCGATTTCTCTGTAGCTGGCAGCGATGTCCCGGAATTTGCCGCCTTCAGCGAGCACATTGGATTCAGCAAATACACCCTTGACGAAAAGGGGAGTCAGCGGCCGTACTTTGAGTACATTGGTGAACTGGACCGCGTGTTCAGTGAGTATGCTGAGGGAACCGCCGGAATTGAAATCACTCCGGAAGGGGACTCAGATGAAGCCGTGAACAAGCTGGGACACATGGGGATGCCATTTATCGATCTCAGCTCGGCTGAGGCGATCAAGGCCCTGAAGGGACGGAAAGAATTTGATTACGAAATTCTGAAAGAAGAAGCCTTCCGGAATGAAGTCAGGATTCTGAACCATCCCACGAAGGAAGAGGCCACAGACGCGGTCTACAAGCACCTTGAACAGAAAGACAAAAACGATCGAGAC
>JBJTOM010000494.1:0-1603 GCA_046074585.1 Planctomycetota bacterium
GATTCGCGCGAGGTCTCCGAGAAGTTCAAGGGTGCTGGCCAGTTCCACGCGTCCCCGGGAATCTTCAGGGTCCTGCGCATGGAATTGCGTCCAGAGTTGATGAGCGTCAGCGAGCAGGCGCATGGCGGCTGAGTTTTCGCCGCGCCGTTCACGAATCAGGGCTTCCAGTACCGTTGAAATGGACGCGGCGTGCGGAGTGATCGCGGAGGACGCGCGGAAGGAATAGAGGCTGTCGAGCGCTCGATCCAGTTGTCCCTGCTGCAGATGTTTGAGGGAATCCAGCAGCAGCGATGGCCAGCCGGA
The DNA here is from genome assembly GCA_046074585.1 of Planctomycetota bacterium. Taxonomy (GTDB): domain Bacteria; phylum Planctomycetota; class Planctomycetia; order Planctomycetales; family Planctomycetaceae; genus SXXK01. Next base: position 304 of record JBJTOM010000494.1, read on the forward strand.
AGATTCCGGGGCGGCCGACAGGGCTTCAATGTTCGCGGTCTGTGAAGTGGCGACGGCGGTTTCGGAAAGTTCCGGGGATGCGATTTGAGCGTGCGTCCGGACAGCGACATACTCACAGAAGTCCGGTGCTGCCTTCTGCCAGTGAAGGCGGGAGGCCAGGTGCAGCAGCAGAACCCACCAGTAAGGGAAATCCCGAACATAGAGCTCGCGCTGAATATTGAACTGAGCGGCCACATCCCATTTGCCGTCGCCCGTGATGTCCTGAAAACTCTCCAGCCCCCGCACCACGATCACAGCGCGGTGATTGGCAACGGAGGCTGGTTCGATCACGCGATGCAGTGTCTTCCAGACATTTGCCGTTCCATCCGGCCACTGGTCCGGGGACTTCCATAACCTGTGCAGGTTGACTTCAAACAGGGGAACTCCGCTTTCGTTCAGCCGGGTTCGCAGCCAGTCCGGCACTTCGCTCTGTGACGGCAGGCTGGGGGTTTCGATGATCGCAGGACGAAAACGCGTGCCAAGGGTGCGATCCAGCATGCGAGTAAATCGCTGTTGATCGCTGCTGGAGATGAAGCCTGGAGCATCATTCACGTGCATTGCTTTTATCACCCTGCCACGGCGGGATTTTTTGCTGGAGGTGACAGTGAGGTCAAAGCCAGGACAGATGGGACGAATGTGACACATGGGACGCATGAACCGTGGCATGGCGCGTGGGTGTGGCGTCGTGCCCGGAGCCCTTGCCCGCACCCTTGCCCGCGTCAGCTGCCGACCACCGCTTGCAGCACGTCTTCCTCGACGAAAATCGGGAGCACCGGAGTGTGGTGCACCGCCACTGCCACACCGTCGCTTGGTCGACAGTCAATCTCATGCAGCTTGTCACCCACGCGGACGTGGATGGATGCGTAGTAGGTGTGTTCCTTGATGCGGTTGATCACCAGTGCTTCACACTGGCCACCCAGGGCCTCGATGATGTTCAGCAGCAGCTGGTGGGTGAGCGGTCGAAAGGGGGCGGAATCCAGAAGGCGACGATTGATCGCCTGAGATTCAACCGCCCCGATGACGATCGGAAAGGTACGGCTGCCGTTGACCTCGGTCAGGTGGATCCAATGCTGGTCGTTGAGATCACTGTCAACGACTCGGGTCAGCTCCATACGCACAGCCACAAACATCTCCTGAATCCCCCTCTCCCCTCAGGGGAGAGGGGCTGGGGGTGAGGGGCCAAAAACCTAAAAACTTCTCACTTCTCACTTCTCACTTCGCTGCACACCGTACCAGCGCCTCGCAGCGCTCCTGCCCGCGG
>JBJTOM010000495.1:0-11492 GCA_046074585.1 Planctomycetota bacterium
GAAGGGAGAGGGGGGAGGAGGGGAGGAAGAGGAGGGGGAAAAAGAGAGGGGACACCAAGCGGGAGCAGTGACAGGTCGGCGGCCGGATCGGTGACAATTGGAGGGCCCGGTTCGGTGGTCAGCCCGGCGTCGCCGGAACTGGCTTTCCCCGGTAATTCGGACCGCATCCACACGGTCAGCCGCAGCGGTTCATCACCTGCGGGAATGCGCAGACACAGGCGGTCGTCAATCACACCCCATGTGGCTGATGTGCCCTCCGGGAGCACTCCTGCCTGCAGCGGCTGAGAGTTGCCTGCGGCCGCGGCGACTTCACCCTGACGAACCTCACCGCTGCGTTCGCCCGGTGCCACATCGGCCGTCAGTGAATTCTGTGAAACTTCGAGTGGCCAGTGGGACACCAGCCCGGTCGTTGTGGCAGCAATCCGGTCCTCTGACCGCAGCTCGTCTGCAAGGCGTGTCTGAAAGAATCGTACGTTCCGAAGTTCGCCGGTGAAAAAGCTGAGTGGCTGGGGGAAATTCGGCGCTGTGAAGCCGAGGCGCAAGACGCCATCGGGCAGCGGGCCTTTGGCTGCCAGACGACCGGTCGCGTCCCGTCTGCCGTCAATCCAGAGCTCCAGCGACTGCGTGGACCGCGACCAGGTGGCGGCCACTGAGTGCCACTGGCCATCATTTACACGACGGCGCCCCGTGATCGCTCCGACCCAGCCAATATCAAACCCCAGCTTACCGTCGCGGATAAAGAATGTCTGACCGTCTGGTGTCCATTTGGGTCCGGGCTGTGCCCAGGCGACGAGTGTCCCGCCGGAATCCGTGCGGACACGCGCTGTAATCGTGAAGTCCTGCTGCAGATCGATTCCCTGTGTCCTGGTGACTTCCACATAGGTGTTGCCGTCGAACGTGAGCGGCTGGCGGAGCGGAGTGCTGGTGAGGGCGGACGAAACGGGCCGTCCGAACCGTACGCCTGCGGCAGACGGCAGTTCGGTGAGCACAGCCTGAGGCGTGTGGGCAATGGCGAGCACCAGATCGTGGGGGCGGGGACCAAAATTGAGCGTTCGCAGAAAGGTGGGCGGCACTGAGGGTGTCTGATCGAGCGAGGCGGCTGTATTGACCGGGTCGTGCAGCACAACACCTGGTCGTTCGAGGATTGGTGTGCCGGCGACTTCACAGGAGAGGACCACATCCGCGCCGTGATGATACTGCCCGCGGAAGCGGGCCCGGCTGCGGGGCAGAGGTCCATAGCGTCGACCATCGCGACCTTCCACTCGCTGTTCGTCCCGGAAATCCCCTGTCTCGGGATTGGCCCAGCCTGGTCCATCCCCGATCGCCGCTGTCTGTAGTCCGCTGATGCTGGGGTGAATGCCGTGCTCGCCGTTAAATTGAATTCCTCGCCAGTCAAGAAAATTCCGATCCGAATTTTCGGTCTTTTGTGCGCTCCATGCGGCGGCCATGCGGAGTGTATCGAGTTCGTACAGCATCCAGTGCCGACCGCGAGCCACTCCGCCGGCTCCGGTATCCAGGCGGATAGCGAGGCCTTTCTGAGCGATGTTGCGGAGGGTTCCGGGAACTTCCATGGTGTGGGCCAGCGAGGGGCCGTAGTCCATGGCGTTCCACGGTTGGATCTCGGACGGTGCGGGGCCCTGTGAATCACCTTTGGGGAGACCTGCGAGGTAGCCGTCCGTGACGGCGACGTACTGGGACGGATTGCGGTCCCGGAGATAGCTTTCACGGATGTAGTGGATGACGTCGTATTTCTGGGACGGCACCATCCACGTTTGGGCAGCCATCAGCCCGAAGCCGCGCGTGAGTGTCTGGTACATGGTCCATGGGTCACTCCCGCTGCGAAAGCGTCCCTCGGCAAATCGGAGCGAAGTCGGGAGTGATCCTGGCTGATCGGGAGTGCCGTGGCAGTTGCGGCAGACGCGCTGGTAAATGGCGGCTCCGCGTTCAAACGCCGCGTCATCCAGTCCCCTGATGAACCCTGCATGATCGATGTGGCTTTCGTATTCGGGGATCTGCACGGTGAGCAGTTCAGGGGCGGGCAGGAGTTGTCGGGCGCGGTCGGGGCCACCCGTCTGCAGCTCGAGCAGGTAGCGGATCAGATCCAGAAACTGCTGACGGCTGGCGAGCTGATTGACCTGTCCGACCGGCATGAGTGATGTTTTCAGCGGCGTGATTTCTTCGATGTCCGTCTGAGCAATGCGGAGTGTTTCGCCGGGTCGTGAGACATCGCGGAGGACCAGTTCTGAGGTGGTGCGGGACGCCAGCAGCCCGGTGAGCACTTTGCCGTCCTGGAGAACCACGCTGGTTGCTTCATAGCCCCTGCGAATGGATTCGGAGGGGCGGAGGATGGCGTTGACGAGGTATTCGGGTGTGACGTCGGCGGGAAGTTGTGTGAGATCCGGGCCCAGCAGAGGGCGCGCGGCCTGTCCGGCGGAATGGCACACCGCGCACTGCAGGCTTTGCTGATGAAAGACCACGGCACCGCGAAGAGCGTCTCCGTGTTCGCGAGCATCTTTGGCCAGCGTCGCGACGGGTTCCTGAAGAAATCGTTCTTCCGGGGGCTGGAGACACAGGGTGAGCAGGAGCAGGATCTGCATGCGTTACCGATTAAAGAGGAAGCCTGGGCTGTTGATCAGGGCCCACATGAGGTCTTCGGCCGCTTCTTTGGGAGAGGGAGCTGAGGCGAAGTAGGCGTGGGCCTGGGTGGCTTCTTCAGGAGTGGGGTTGCGGGAAAGGACAGACAGGTAGATGGTGTTGACGAGTGTTTCGGCGGTGGCGCTGGCGGCCAGAGAGCGGGCGATGAGTCCCTGCGGGTGAGCGATGGCATCGGCGATGGTGGAGCCGTTGACCATATTGAGTGTCTGGCCGAGCGAAACGTCGGAGGTGCGTTCGCATTCGCAGGGTGATTCGCGGGGAGCGCGTCCGAACATATCAAGAAAGGCGACTTCGACCTGGGGGTCCGGGAGTTCAGCAGCGCGGAAGCCGGCGGGCACACCCGGGAGTGCTCTGGGGGCTCCGGCTGCCTGAATGATGGAATCGTAGAGCTGTTCGGCGGACAGTCTTCTGGGGAGGGCGTGAGAGAAGTTGATGGAGTCATCTTCGTTCCACTGGTCAGCATCAAGACTGCGCTGGTAGGTGGCGGAGTTGCAGATGGTGCGGATCAGTCGTTTGAGGTCATGCTGGCTGGCGATGAAGTCTTTGGTGAGGGCATCGAGCAGTTCGGGGTTGGAGGCGGGGTTGCTGGCACGGATGTCATCGACAGGATCGATGATGCCGCGTCCGAAGAAGTAGCTCCAGTAGCGGTTGACGATACTTTTGGCGAAATAGGGATTTTCGGGAGCGGTGAGCCATTGAGCAAGCTGCGTGCGACGAGCGGCGGCGGTGTCGATGGGGCCGGAGTGTGTGAAGGGGAAGCTGGGAGCTGCGGGTTGGTTGGAATCGGGATTAATGACGGGTGTTGCGGCGCCCATGGTGAAGACGAATTCGTCTCCATCGGGGAGTGGTCGGCGACCGACGTCGGCGAACCAGGCTGCCAGTTCGTAGTACTGGCGCTGGGTCCAGCGTTCGAAGGGGTGGTCGTGGCATTGATTGCAGTTGAAGCGGGTTCCGAGAAAGACCTGGGTCATGTTTTCCATGACAAGTTTGGGTTCGCGGGCGATGCGAAAGTAGTTGGCGGCCGGGTTATCGAAGGTATTTCCGGCGGCGGTGATGAGTTCTGAGGCGAACTGGTTGTAGGGGCGATTGGAGGCGATCTGCTGACGGATCCAGTTGCGGAAGGCCCAGACGCCGCGTTCGGTGACGGCTTTGCGGCGATTGAGCAGCAGGTCGCTCCATTTGAGTGTCCAGTGTTCGACATAGCCTGGGCCGGCGAGGAGTTGTTCGATTTTGGCGGCGCGTTTGGCCTGGGTTTCTGTGGGATCAGACACGAAGGCATTGACTTCTTCGATGGTCGGGGGAGTTCCGGCGATATCGAGGCTGACGCGACGGAGAAATTCGGCGTCGCTGGCGGGGCCGGACGGCAGAATTTTCATCCGCTGGAGTTTGTTGTTCACCAGGGTATCGATGAAGTTGTGCTCCGGCTGTGGCGTCCACTGGTAGCCATCACGATTTCCGAGGATGGAAACAGGGGCCGCGGCGTAGTGGCCTTCGTAGCGGACGAGTGCTGCGGCTTCGCCCCGCTGGACGGCGGTAATCAGCCCGGCGCGGGAAACCGTGGCCACTTCAAAGTTGCTGGTGTCGAAGACGGCGTCGCGGGTGACATCGCGAGTGCTGCCGTCGGCGTAACGGGCCGTAACGATCAGCTGCTGGCGGTCGTGTCGCAGTTGCAGCAGTGGGGTGGGCGGATAAATATCAATGCCAACCACGCGGGCGCTGTCGGCCTGGTAGCGACAGCCTTCTGCAATCCACTGCTGCAGCACGCGGTAGATTCGGGACTCCTCGTCAAACAGGAAACCACCTTCATGGGGCACGCCCTGTGTGGGTTTGAGCAGCATCAGGCTTTGCGCGGGCACGGACCGGTTGAAGCGACGACCGGAGACGTCGTCTGCAAGTGAGCGATAGTCATAGAGGGAGTCGTAACCGCGGAGTGACAGTTTGAAGCCATTGCGACCGTTGGCAGAGCCATGGCATGTGCCCTGGTTACAGCCGACTTTGCTGAGCAGGGGGTTGACGTCGCGGATGAAATCGACAGGAACAGGATCGACGGCGGTGACCGCCACGGGGACTTCCAGTTTCAGACCACCGGCTTCGATGAGCAGCAGGCCTTCGCCTGGGGAGACAGGCGTGATGTATCCGTCCGCGTCCACTGTGAAGGAGGGAGCGACCGTGGAGGCTTTGGCTTCGGCCGTGAGATCGATTTTCTGCCCGTCGGCGGTGGTGCCGGTGACGAGAAATCGACGGGCATCGCGAATGGAGGACAGCTGAATGCGGGCGGGGTAGCATTCGAGGCTTTGAAACACGCGCTGACCGGCAGCGGGGGCATCAGCCTGCTGAGCGTAGCTGGAAACGCTCAGTGTGAGCGTCACGGTAAGTGCAGAAAGCAGGTTGAACAAGGCGGCTCGCAGCATGGGAACCTCAGAGTGGAGTCCGGGGACCTGGCGGGTGGGAGGAGGACGACCGGCGACGCCGACCGTGCGGGGAAAATCGCTTCGATGATGGAAAGCATAGCTGACGACGGGCGACCTTGCCACCTGAAACCGCGGGATCAGCTGACGGATCAGTAAAAACCCTGGAGGTCGCGGGAAGTTTCCAGTCCCGCAAATTCGACAAATACACGACCAAACGGGGATCTGACAGTGGCGCGCGGCAGCAGAACCGTTAGATTCGGCGATGGCCACGGCGAATGCCTGTCCCACCGCAACTCCATTTTTCGGCAAATTCCTCATGGCAGACTTCCAGACAGTGGCTCGTGTTGGCGAAATTCCGGAGGGCGAGGGACGATCATTCCCGGTGGGCGGGACCATGGTTGGCGTTTTTCTTTCGCAGGGGCGGTATCTGGCCATTAACGACTTCTGCCCCCATATGGGCGCTTCACTGGCTGACGGTCATGTGGACCAGGACGCGGTGATGTGTCCCTGGCACGCATGGCGGTTCAGTCTGACCGACGGCACGTGGCTGGACAATTCCCGCAGTGGAATTCGGACAGCCTGTTACGAGGTGCGGGTTGTGGGAGACGAGATTCAGGTTCGCGTGTCTGCTCCCGCTGCACCGGCCACCGCCACCGCTTCGACCTGATTCCCGTTTTCCTTCTTTCCCTGCACGCTTTCCGCTGAATATTTCAGAGTCTGTAATTCAGGAAGACATCCACTTGACTTCGGGCAATCTGCATTCTCTGTCTGCATGGCCCCCGCATGACGGAGGCGTGAGCGAGGCATTTCTGCGTCTGCTCCAGGACGGCAGCTGGGCCACCTATCATGGTCGCCACTGCATCGCCTTTCAGCGGGCGCTGCAGCAGCTTCACGATGCGAGTCATTGTTTTCTCTGCAGCAGCGGCACAGCCGCGATGGAGCTGGCGCTGCGGGGCTGTCGAGTGGGCCAGGATGCCACCGACGAAGTGGTGCTCTCGGCCTACGACTTCAAGGCCAACCTGATCAATGTGCTGCTGCTGGGTGCCAGACCAGTCCTGATTGATACGCTGCCTGACGCACCGGTGCCTGATCCGGCGCGGGTTCAGGCGGCGTTGACGGACCGCACGAAGGCCATCATTGTGTCGCATCTGCACGGGCTCAGCGGGGGTGTTGAGGTCATCCTGTCGGTGGCTGCGGACCGGGGAATCCCGGTGATTGAAGACGCCTGTCAGGCGATTGGCGGCGTCTATGGTGGCCGTCGTGCAGGTTCGATTGGCGATGTTTCCATTTTCAGTTTTGGCGGGAGCAAGCTGATGACAGCGGGGCGTGGCGGCGCGTTGCTGACTTCCAGCGCCGCGATCGCTCAGCGCGTGCAGCTCTGGCAGCAGCGGGGCAATGACGCCTACCCGCTCTCAGAGATGCAGGCCGCCATTCTTTTGCCGCAGCTGCAGATGCTGGAGCCCCGCACGGTACTGCGGATGGCGGGGGCAGATCGTCTGCAGCACCAGCTGCAAAGCGATCCGCTGCTCGAACCGGTGGTTCCGGCGGAATTACGTCTGGAGCCACAGCAGCGACCTGCCGACTTTCTCCCTGCATTCTACAAGCTGGCGTTTCGGCTGCGAGCGGGGCTGCCCGTGGACCTGCGGGCTGCGATTGCAGCGCGGTGCCAGGACGAGGGCATTCTTCTGTTTCCCGCTTTTTCCGCGCTGCACACCATTCATGCCCGATCCCGCTGGAAGGCGGCCGGCGATCTTGGGAACGCGGAGGACCTGGGCCAGCGACTGCTCACGCTGCATCATCCACTCCTGCTGCAGCCACCGGATGGTATTGACCGGGCCGCGGCGTGTATTCGTCGCATCACTGGGGAGCTTGCCGGCACGAATGCCTGTGAGCCGAGCTGACTGCAACCAAAGGGATCGGCCTTGTCAGAGTTTCCGGAATACTCCGCCCGGCCACTGTCAGCCGGTCAGCTTGCCAGTCAGCTTGCAGAGCTGGGCTTTACAGCACCTGCAGACGCTGCCGACGGGCTTCTGCGTCTGCTGGACAACTGGAGAAATTCGCGTGAGCGTTCTGTCGGGGTTGAGAGTGACGCAACGGAGCCTCGCTGGTACGCCGCGCTGATGCGAGTGCTGAAAGAGGCGCCGCTGCGGGATGCGGTGCTTGCAGCCGTGGACGAATTCGTGGTGCGGGCTCAGCACGAGTTTGATCCGTATGCACTCTTCAATCAGTCCCCGCGATCCCTGGAAGTGCTGGCGCGGCTGGCCTGCGGCAGTCCGTTTCTGACGCAGACACTGCTTTCCGACCCGCAGTATCTGAGTGCTCTGAGTCTGCACGGGAGGACAGCGGAGACGAAGGATCGGGAGCAGTTTGTGCAGGAGGCTGCCGAGTCGATGTTGCGGGGGCGGACGCGGTTTGAAAAGCTGCGGGAGCTGCGGCGTTATCAGCGTCGGCAACTGCTGCGGATCGGCATGTGCGACGCGTTTGGGCTGATGGATCTGAGATTCATCACGCTGCAACTGTCACTACTGGCAGACGCCATGGTGCAGAGTTCGTGGTCGCTCGCAGCCGCCGAATGTGATGTGGGGACTGACCAGATCAGTGTCCTGGCTCTCGGCAAGCTTGGCGGTGAAGAGCTCAATTACAGTTCCGACGTCGACCTGGTGCTCATTGCAGACCGCACCAGTCCGCAGTTGTCGCGTGCTGCGCGGCTGACGGTTGACGGGCTCACCGACAGTCAGCCGCCCGGATTTCTGTATCGTGTGGATCTGCGGCTGCGTCCATGGGGTGAAGCAGGCGATCTGGTGAGCACTCCGCTGGCATACCGCGACTATCTGCTGCACGATGCCGAGCTGTGGGAAAAGCAGGCGATGCTGAAGGCGCGGGTGATCGCGGGATCGGCTGCCGGCGGGCAGCGATTTCTGGCCGAAATCCGTCCGCTGCTCTTCACCGCTCCAGCCACCGAAGTGCGGCGGAGTGTGCAGGCGATGAAGGAGAAGATCGAGCAGCGTCTGAGGCAGCGGGGGAAGCTGTATTCGGAAGTCAAGCTGGGCGTGGGTTCGATTCGGGACATTGAGTTTCTGGTGCAGAGTCTGCAGCTGATTCATGGCTCGACGGAACGTCGCGTGGTTTCCAGCAACACCCTTGATTCGCTCGTACGGCTCGCCGAATTCGGCCTGATTTCCGCCACGTGGTATCGGCAGCTGCGTTCCGGTTATGTGTTTCTGCGAGCTGTGGAACATTCACTGCAGCTGCATCGCAATCAGCAGACGCATGAGCTTCCGCAGCAGCCGCAGCAGCTGGAATGGCTGGCTCACCGCCTCGATTATCCGGATGCTGCCACACTGCTCCAGCGCTATTCCGAACACCGCTCAGCGGTGCGGGCCATCTTCGAACAGTGTCTGGCGGGTGTGTCCGGAGCGCCGGTGGCGGTGCAACCTGCATCGCTCCCGATGGCCGCGACCGCCGCAGTCACCGGTTTTGATGATCTGCTGCAGCAATACGCCGCGGAGACTCAGGACCTTGGGCGGGCGGTGGAATCGCGTTCGGGCTGCGCAGTGGCCGTGGTGCGCGTGGATGCGGATCTGTCGGCCGCTGATCTGCTGCTCACGGGGCTTGATTTTTCCGGCTGGCTGGGAGTCATCTGCGGGCTGTTATCGATTGACCGGCTGGACATTCGCAGTGGCGATGCTGCAACAGGTGACGGTTTGCTGCCCCTGGGGCCGCAGCGACCGTCGGGACGCTTTGTGGCCTGTTTCTGCGTGGCGCCTGCGACAGGGTGCTTTGCTGATCGCGGTGAGATTGAGCGTTTTGCTGCGAGGCTTGAATCCGAAATCGTCCGCATGGGGACGCAGTCACGTGAGGGCCGGATCGAGGACGTACGCGCAGAACTGCTCTCCCGATTCTGCGCGACGGTCTTTGGTCGCGAACCAGGCGACAGTCACTGGGACGATGACGAGCTGTCAGTGGAGCTGCAGCCGCTCCCGAATTCCGTGCTCACGGAAATGCGGATCCAGGGAACGGATTCTCCAGGGTTTCTGTACGAGCTGACAAGTGCGCTGTCACTCAGCCGCTTCCGGGTGCTGCGGGCGGTTATTCGTTCTGACGGCACACGCGTGCGTGATGTGTTCTATGTGCGTGAGCGGAATGGGTTGCCCATCGCCAGCGAGGAGCGTCGACAGGAACTGCGTCTGGCAGCCACGCTCATCAAGCAATTCACCCACTGGCTGCCATCGGCCGGAGATCCGCACCATGCACTGCTGCGGTTTCGCGAGCTGGTGGCACGCCTCCAGCCCGCCTCCGCCTGGGCCGACAATATGCGGTCTCTGCAGCGGCCAGGTGTGCTGCATGCCATTGCCCGTGTGCTGGGTATCAGTCAGTACCTCTGGGAAACGTTTCTGCGATCGCGGCATGACGAACTGTTTCCGCTGCTGGCACAGGCGGAGCGTCTTTCGGAGCGACCGCATGCTGAACAACTGCGTGAAGAACTGCAGACGGTCCTCGCGGCGGCTCACGATCCAGCCTCTGCCGGCACCGCGTGGAATCTGCTGAATGACTTCAAGGACCGACACCTGTTCCGCATCGATATGCGGCATGTGCTGGGATATTGCCGCCCCTTCGGAGCGTTTTCGCAGGAGCTCACGGAACTGGCCGAACTGATTGTGAGCACCGCCTGCAGCGTGGCTCTGAGCGAACTGGGGCCACTGCACGGGGTTCCCTGCGGACTGGATGGCCGCGATTGTCGCTGGATGGTCGGGGGACTGGGGAAATTCGGTGGCATTGAACTTGGCTTTGCCTCCGACATCGAACTCCTGCTGGTCTACGAAGCAGAAGGCAGCACGTCCGGGCGACACCCGTTAAGCAATGCGGAGTTCTTTGAGCGGATGGTGCGTGCGGTGGCCGGAGGCATTCGCGCGCCGCAGGACGGAATCTTTCATGTGGACCTGCGGATGCGCCCGTACGGTCAGGCGGGTCCCGCTGCTGTGCGATTCTGTGACTTTGTGGAGTACTACCGGGAGGGCGGTGCGGCCTGGCCCTATGAACGTCAGGCGCTCGTCCGCCTGCGCGCTGTGGCCGGAGACCCCGGATTTGCACACGAAGTCTGCACGGCGGCCCGCGAAGCGATCTACGCTCCGCGACGATTTGATTTCGCCGCCATGCAGGCCATGCGCGAACGACAGATCCGACAACTCGTCAGAGCCGGAACCACACACGTCAAGCTCAGTGACGGCGGACTGGTGGACTGCGAATACGCCGTGCAGTCGCTGCAGCTGCTGCATGGACACAATCAGCCGCTGCTGCAGCAGACCAGCACTCTCGCAGGATTGCAGGCGGCAGTGCGGACGCTGCTGATTGATGCTCAACAAGCCCAGGCTGTTGAAAACGCGTATGTGTTTCTGCGGGAATTGGCGGATTGCCTGAGGATGGTGCGCGGCAACGCCCGCGATCTCACTCTGCCTGAACCTGGCAGCCGGGACTGGCAGCAGCTGCGGCGCCGCATGACCAGCATTCATGATTCAGAGATTCCGCTGGAGCTTGTCGATCAGCAAATGGCCGTTGTGCGCGAATTTGCCAGATCCTGTGCCGTCACGGCAGCAAACGCGGATGGCTGACAGGCCGGGGGCAGGCCGTGCGGACCTATTTCCACTGTTTTACGAGCGTCAGTCCGATCACTCCCCATGACGCCAGACACACGCCCAGAGCGTAGGGTATGCCGCGTTTGTATCGCACGCCGTTCTTCACGATGACCCGCTTCGGTTCTTCGCCTTTGTTCACTTTGGCGAGATCAATGCGGGTGTTGAAACCCAGCTTTCGCAGCAGCTTCACACAGCCCAGGAGAAAGAGTGAGGCCACAAGACTGAGCAGCATCACAAGCAGCACGCGGTCCAGCCCCAGCCAGACACCCAGTCCCATCATGAGTTTCACGTCGCCCGCCCCCGTTCCACCTGCCACCCACATGGTTCCCAGAATTCCCATGGCCACAGCCAGGCCCAGAACCGGTTGCCACACGGAGGCACCCATCGCAGCACACGCCCAGATCTGATATGCGATTCCGCAAAAGAAGAACGGGAAGGTCAATACATTGGGAATTCGCCGTTCGCGCACGTCGGTGACGGCAGTGACCAGAGTGAACAGCAAAACACAAAACAGAGGCGTATTATCAAAGGTAAGCATGGGGACATCCTGGCCACGGGTTGAGCTGACGGGCACCACTGGTTCGGGGAAGAGAGTTGGCAGCAAACGGACAGCATTATCCGTGTGATCGGCCTGCTCCAGCGGAATCCCGCAAAACCCCCGGATTTCCAGGCAAATTGATCCCGCAGATTCCGTAAAAACCGGAATTTCGGACTCCACACTCGACCTTGACCACGCAACACACCACGCAACACGGCGTGCGAGGGATGTCAATCCCCCGGTGTCAGCCGCAGC
>JBJTOM010000496.1:0-10823 GCA_046074585.1 Planctomycetota bacterium
AAGCCCCGCGACGAAGCAATCGGAGTGGTGAAGCTGATTCTGATCATTGTCCTGGAGCTGTTTGAAGCTACATGCGCACACTTCAATCCAGAAAAAAAATCAGGCCACTTTTCTGATCTGAAAAGTGGCCCGCGAGAAGGGCTGGTGAGAATGTCTTTTGAGGCCGCGTCAGACTGCCGTCGGCTGATCCTGGCGGAGGCATTAGCGGGCAGCCGTCACATTACCGAATGTCTTTTGTGCACGATTAAGTCGTTTGGTAAAAGGGACTTAAGATGCACGAATGATCCGAGCCGCGTGAGAAAGAATTGCAGGCAACTGAAATCAAGCTGCAGTATTATCGAGCGAATTCTCCGCCTGTTTGCGGCGAGCACGGCGTCGGGCAAGGTAGCCCGCAACCAGGCCACCGCAGGCCAGAAACGAAGACGGCTCGGGAACATTCGCTGAGAGAAACTCGACACGCAGTCCCATGGTGGAAGCCTGCTCACCTGCTGAGAAACCGTTCGTCACTCTGAACGTCAGGAGGTTACTGCCGGCGTTGAATCCGCCGACTGTGAAATTCTGGAACGTGTCAAAGGTGCGGACAAGAGTCGGACTGGTCACGCGTTGTCGTGTGACACCGGTGCTGACACCATTCAGAAAAATTTCGACGTCATTGTCGGAAGCCCAGCGACCAGTCACGGATACGAGACTGGACACGGTATTGAGAGCAAGACTGAAATCGAATGTTCCCGGGGCGATGTTTTGGGGAGCGGATGATCCGGCACCGCCGGGAGTTGTGATCCAGCGGGAGTCAGCAGAGAAGCCGTCTGTGACCCAGGACAAAGCACCGCCAGAGAAGGGAGCGGTTGCCGTCGGGTTGAAGACTGTGGTGGGGTTGGTGTCCGCGAAGCTACCTGATGTGCCGGTGTAATGTGAGTCGGCGGTAGTGAATCCGATCTTTGCGGAATTTGCGTCGACGCCGGTGTTCCAGAAACCCATGGAGGTTAAGAGTGTACCTGCATTGGCCTCGGTAGACAACTGTCCGCAGCAGGTCACCGCTGCAGCCATTAGAATGACCCTGAACATAGAAATGCCTCTCGTGTTAAAAGTAAGCCAGCGAGTGCAGATAGCACCCGAAGTCGGGTCCTTGCTGACCTGCAGCGGACCGTGAGCGTCACCTTGGGAGGCCGGGGGGGGCGAACGACGTTCCAGAAAGAAGAAAAACGTCCTGACGGAGAAAGTCAAAACGGTTGCTTTGGCACGAAAGCGGTTAAAAAGATGAGTTTTCCATGTTTGAGGAAATGCCGCACCAGTGGAAGGGTTTGTTTGGGTTGGAGCAGAATGTTTACGACGGTAAGCAATTTGTTTGTACACGAAGTAACATGCCTGAGGGCTGTAGCGATGTTGAGGGGCCGGGGCGTGGTGTGAACCGTCAACAACAGTCGGTGCCTGTTCGGGCACCGACTGAGTCGAAATGCTGTTTAGGGCCACCGTTCAGGAAGATCTCTGCGTCGTTGTCGGAAGCCCATTGCCCGGTGACTGACCGCAGGCTTGCCGGTGTATTGACGACAAGGGAGAAGTCGAAGGTTCCGGGAGGCATATTAAGAATCGCTGCCGGAGTGCTGTCCGAACCATCCCGGGTGATCCAGCGGGAATCTGTCGCGGCATTGTCAGCCACCCAGACGGCTACTGGAGCCTTACTGACGACAGCAAACGGGATAGCGGGAGTGGGGCCGGTGCGGGGACCAGACAGGCCCGTTTCGTGCGGATCCGCTTCAGTGCAGGCGAACTTTTGCGAAATTGGATCGACGCCGGTATTCCAAAACCCCATGGACGTCAGGAGCGCGCCTGCGTTCGCCTGAGTGGAAATTCGAGTTGAATGTTCTGGAGATTGAAAGCAGACGCGGTGCCGGGAGGGCTCGGGTGGGGGTGTCAGGGAGACCCCTGTTGCAGTGTTTCGGCCATTTTCTGATATTTTTCGGCCTCTTCCCGGCGTCCCATTTCGGAGCAGGTTTTGGCGAGCAGCAGGAGAGTCTCCGGGTAATCGGGCCTGAGCTGCCGGGCCGATTCGAGGTCTGCGAGTGCTGGTTTGGTCTGCCGAAGTGCCAGATAAACTTCCCCGCGAGTGGCCAGCAGAATGTGGTTTTCGGGGAACAGTCTGACAGCCGAATTTGCCAGCTCCAGGGCCTCAAGGTATCGTTCCTCACGGCCTCCACGAACAAGGGCGAGGGCAAGATTGTTCAGCAGGCCGGGATCTTTCCGGGGCGCCGTCTGCTGTGCCTGTTCCAGCCATGCGATGGCGTCATCATATTTCCCGGCCTGCAGTGCGCGTGAGCCGAGTGCCATGAACAGAACTGCGGGAATTCCACGTGTTGAGCGGAAGTGTGTCAGGGCCCTTTCGGCGACAGCCTGCAGTTTGCCTCCCTGGAACATCAGCAGGCAGAGCCGATCGGCTGTTCTGAGTGTCAGCTCCGATGACTCGAGGGCGGTTTCCAGAAGTGTGGCGACTTTGTCTGCCGATTCATCTGTGAGTTGTGGAGTCCATGCGGATTGCTGGGTTGGATAGAAGCCCGGGTACGCCATGAGTCGATCGAGTTCATCCAGTGCGACGCGTGCTCTGCCGAAGCGCAGGAGTCTGATTTCGTCTCCGATGGCATCGGGAACATTCAGAGATTCGGCAGCCTGTGTGAACGCGGCCGCTCGTGACAGCAGATCAGCGGCCGCCAGGCGAGCGACGGCAGTTTTCCCGGTGAGAAGTGGCTCTGCGGCTTTCGTGGCTGCGGCGAGAGCATCTGCCTGATTTCCCAGCTGCATCAACGCGGCAATTCGCACTCGTGAGTCTTCAACGGTGAGTTGTTCGAGGTTCGCGAATGCCTGCAGGGATTCTTCCGGTTCCCCGGCCGCGAAGGCGAGAAGTGCGAGGTTGCGTATGGCGAGTGCTGTTCCGGCTTCGCGAACCTGGCCGCGCCAGTGCAGGAGTGCGTCATCGATGGAACCGTCGAACTCTGCCCCTTCGAGTCGAAGCAGTGCGGCCAGTCGGGGAGCGTCTTCATTGCGGGGGTTGAGTTGCAGGGCTTCGCGAACGGCAAGCAGACTTTGGTCGCCACCCACAGCAGCAGAGCTGATTTCCTGTCGCACGGCGCTCAGAAGGAGGGCAGCGGAAGTCTCCTGGAGTTCCGTGGAATCCTGAAGCCGCCTTCCCTCATTTACGATCAGCATCGCCTGCCGGTGATCGCCGACTGCTTCCAGCAGACTTGCCAGATCCTGTCGAGCGGAGGTGTTTTCCGGTTGCTGTTCCAGCACTGACTGCAGCTCGCGAATCCGCTTCGGGATGCGTTCCTCCGCAGCCATGGGAAGGTTGTTTTGCCGATGGAAGGTAATGAGTTCATCAAGGTATTTGATTTCCGCATCGGCGGCACTGCGAATGTGTTGCCCTGCCAGCGTGGGTTCGTTGTTGCGGCTGTAGAGACGGGACAGCAGCGCGTGCGACTCGGCGGAGTACTCCCGGGCGTTCAGCGATCGCTGCAGGTGCCGGATGATCTCATCGTCTGCGAGGGCATGCTGGGGGGTTGGGGACAACGCGTTGCGAGCGATCCAGAGGTGTGCGGCAGCACCCCCGTCCCCCGGCATTTCTGCCAGTCGCTCGTATTCCTTCCAGCCAATATCCTTCCCGCGATGCTCCCAGAGAAACGCGGCCAGCTGCAGTCGCCACTGCACATTGGCGGGTTCGAGCGCGGCCAGACCGCGGAGGCAGATCTCCTGAAGATCGAGTTCCGCGCGGGCCTGCGCAGATTCCATCTGAGCCGTATAGAGGGCGATTGTTGAGGATTGTCTGGTGGAGAGCGTCCCGTTGGTGACCAGCAGGGCAATGAGCGCCAACGGCATCGGTGCGGACCTGAGCATCAGTCGGGGGCGTCGTGAAAAAAACCACTCCTTCAGAAATTCGATGGGACGCACGGTTGGGGCGAGGCGTGACGTCTCAGCGGAGAAGATCCGGATCGGGACGGAATTCCGATCCACTCTGCCAGATACGCAGCGATCCCAGAGCTGCACGCAGGCATTGTCCTCGATGTGATTCTGAAACCTGTGATCCGGAGGAGTGATTGCGTGGGTCAGCAGTTCCGCCATCTGTGTGGCGGAGTACAGCAGCAACAGGGTGAGCATCAGGAGCGCAAACCAGAGAACAGCACTCAACAGCAGACCACCGTCTGTCAGATCCCGCAGGAACAGCAGGCATGTTCCTGCCTGCATCACAACACCTGCAGCAGCAGCCAGAGGGATGGCCACGAGCATCTGTGATGATGGCTGACGTCGATAAATCATCCAGCCCCACAACAGGACCACCAGCCCGGGAATGCCCAGCGGGGAATTCAACGCGGGCTCAAGATCAACACCTGCGGTCAGCGTCGTCAGTAAGCTGCCCTCACGATAGTGCCAGATTTCCAGCATGCCTGCAACGGTGCTGGTGAGCTGCACAAGAGTCTCGTTCAGCGATTGATGCAAAGGCCGCTCCAGGAAGGGTGGCAGCCCTGCAACGACAGCGGGCAGGACCAGCAGAAACTGCGTCCGTCGCGAGGGCTGCAGAGCGTTGCCGGCTATCGCTGCCGCCACACAGAACGCCACATGGGCCAGCCACGTCGACGAACGATAAAAAGAAATGCTAAGCACAAACACGTAGAACACCAGCAGCAGTCCAGCCCAGCGGTCCCAGACTCCGGGGCCGAGCCAGATCCCGCGGATGAGCAGCAGCAACAAGGTCACGATCATGCCCAGCACCAGCCAGTACGGCGACTGAAGCAGTTTCACAACGGGTTCGCCCCCGTCCACGAACCATGGGGTCAGCAGCAGCAGGCAGACGAGCAGTTTCGCTGACAGTTTCATGCATGCCTTTGCAGCGGCCTGAGCCATTGGTGGTGAATCCGCGCGTCCACCGGAATCGACGCAATCGGATTGCAGTTGAATCTGAATTTGATCGGAAGAACGCCATTGCAGATCTCAGGGGAAAGTCAACTGCCAGCGGCGGTGATCGAGAGACCGCTGATCAAGAGCCCCGTTTCCCTTTGCGGCTTTGGCCCGAATCGGCGGGAATTGCCGAACGGCCGGGCCACCATTTCATGACTCCGGTTCACGACCTCGGCGGGCGAGGCTTCTGCAGAGTCGTCGAATGCTGGTCTGCGCTGTGAACTTTTGCGTGTGTTTTTGTGCTCTGGCCGGGATCGCTGCTGTGCGCGCGCGGAAGCTGGGAATCGGCTGGCGTTTCACGTTTCCGGTGGGTGGGTCGATCATCGATTCGGGAGGCCTGCCAGCGTCCGGCGGCGTGTCCTGCGAGGACGCCGGCAAGGTAGCTGATGCCGGACGGATCGGAGAGGACGGAACCGGCGTAGGTGCCATAGGCGGGGTAGAGGATGTGATAGCCTTCGCGGAGTGCCTGGGGGTCATCCTGTTCGGCCAGCCAGGTGAGAGCGTCGCTGGTGGCGATGGATTCGTGCCAGAGTGGAGCACCGGGGATGAGATAAGCGGCGGCCCATGTGCCCTTCCATTCGCGTGTTGCGAAGTCTTTGGCGTGCCCGCCTTCGTGGATGGCGATCGCGGGGACATCCGAATAGAGGTGGATGGTGTTGGTGAAGGGGTTGTAGTGATCACCGCCGAAGAGTCGCCCGGGGAAGAGTGTTTCACCGGCGACGCTGAGAGCGCCCAGGGTGTATCTCCAGCCGCCACCGACGGCCGTATTTCGGGTGAGTCGTTTCCAGTCGTCGCGGGGGTTGTACTGGTTGACGCGAACCTTGACGGAGTGGAGTTCGTTGTGTGCGAGGTATTTGGTGAGGGCCTGTTCGGTGGTGCGGCTGACGCGATGATTTTCGACGCGGCGGTCGAAGAGCAGAATTTTAGGCGGAATACCCCAGACCCAGCCGAAGCCATCGACGAACGCGTTGGGGCGTCCGTGTTCGATTTGGGGTCGCGCGGCGAGGCGGGGGCTGGTGAAGTACTGGTCGGCGGTTCCGCGGGAGTAGGCAGCGGAGCGGCAGCCGGTGAGGGCGAGTATGGCAGTGAGTCCGAGGAGGAGTGTCAGGCGGCGGTGGGTGCCGGGGCGTGCGAGGGGTGCGGGTGCCGCGGGTGGACAGCGGTGGGGCATAGTGCGGGGCCTTCCGTGGCGCGGGACTGGTGGGTGCGCTGTCAGGCAGCGGGCGGTGGAGTAGTGACTGCTTTTTCGACTTCGTCAAGGAGTTGAGCGCGGCGGAAGGGTTTGTAGAGGACGGCTTTGAGTCCTTCCTGGCGGGCTTTGACGATGGAGTGTGTGGAGTCGTAGCCGAAGCTGGTCATCATGATGATGGGGACGAGGGCATTGATCTGGCGAAGCTGTCGGAAGCATTCGTAGCCGTTGGCATCTCCGAGTCGGATATCGGTGAGGACGGCATCGTAGTGGAAGTTGCGGAGTGCTCTGCAGGCTTCGCCCGCGCTTTGGACGGCTTCGACGATGCACTGCATCTGTCCGAGGAGATTGTGGGCATCTTCGCGTGCGAGCGGATCGGCGTCGACGACGAGGATGCGTTTGCCGACGAGTGCGGGTCTGGGGGGGCGTTGGGGGATGGGTGTGCTGAGGGCGGCCTGGTGCGGGTCAACGGCAACGGTTCCGATATCGGCGCGGATTTCGCGAATTCGATCGGCGATGAGATGCAGACGTTCGCAGACATCCGGATCGTGTCCGATGTAGCGTTCAAGGATCCAGGTGACGGCATTGAGGATATCGTCGGAGGGCTGGGCGACTTCGCGTCGGAGTCGGTTGGTGTTTTCGCTGGCGGCGGTGGCTTTTTCGGCTTCGAGGAGCTGGAGTTGGTTGAGCGAGCCGGCGACGACGCGTCCGAAGAGCACGAGAAAGTCGAGATCGCGCTGGTCGAAGGCGAGTGTACCTGGGCTTTCGACGTTGAAGGTTCCCAGGACGGAATCGCGGATCATCAGGGGGACGGTGAGTGAACTGCGGGCGTCGGCGGCACCGGAGATGTAGAGGTGATCGTTCTGGGTATCGGCGCAAAGGTAGCTGCGTTTGCTGAAGGCGACAAAGCCGGTCACACCGTTTCCGGATTCGGCGGCGAAGAGTTTGCGGGCGGCGGCTTCGGGGGCCATGCCGTATTCGAGCAGCGGGATGAGTTCGAGTGTTTCGGAGTTGAGCAGGCGGATTTCGAAGGTGTCGTAGCCGAGGACTTCGTGGGTGGCGGTGAGGATGTGTTCCTTGAGGAGTGCGACGCGTTCTTCGGGCGTCATTTGTGTGACTTCGTCGGGCGAAAGATTTCCAAGCTCCAGTCCGGCGCGGTAGATGGCTTCCTGTTTTTGTTTTTCCTGGGTTTGTCGGGTGATGTCACGGACGGTGAGCAGGAATGCGGGAGCGGGGGCAGACTGGGGGGGAGTGCGGGCGATGCGGAGGGCGAGTACGGTTTTGTTTTCGCGGCGAACGGCCATGTTGATGGGCGGGGCACCTGGCTCAGGGAGTCCGACGCGGCTGAAATCCGTGCCATCGGCTGGTGAAAGCACCTGCTGCAGGGGGTGTCCGAGAATCTCAGTCTGTTCCGGGACGAGGTGCTGGAAGGGGGTGTTGTGCCAGCGAATGCGGAGTTGTTCGTCGAGGAGGGCGATGCCGTCGGGGAGGAGCTGGAACAGACCGAGGGCCCCCATGGAGGCATCCGCGAGGCATTGGGGGGACGAGTTATCGACGACGAGCCAGTCGGCGCGAGGATCGGGGAGGGCGGTGTGGCGTCCATGGACCATTTCGGTGAGTTCACCGGCGGTGGGAATTTCCGGCTGACCGTGATCATCCGGGGATCCCGGACGGCGGTCCGCTGCGAAAACCACTGCTCGTTTTCGATGAGGAGCCATCGAGAAGTTTCCTCGGGGGGCGTGAGTGGGGGGGGGCCGCGAGTGTGCGTCTGCCGGAATTCTGCCTTTTCAAGGCGGATGTGGCAAGAATGTTTTCGGGAATCGGGCTGGTGGGCGTGGTTCGGCGGAATCTGAGAATCGCTCTGAGGTTGACTTCGCGGGGGCTGCCGGGATAATTTTGGCCCTCGGAACGCACTCCATCGTCCACGGCTGTCCACCCGTCTCGAAAGCTCTTTCAGTGTTGAAAAAAAAGATCCCGCTCTATTTGACTCCGCAGGAGCGAGAGGGTTTGCGCGCAGCGGGCCGATTCAATGCGGAGCTCATGGATTTCCTTCGTCCGCATGTCATCGAAGGCAACTCCACCGACAAACTCGACAAAATGGCGCTCACCTACGTCCGCGACCACGGGCATGTTCCGGCCTGTCTCAACTACAAGGGCTATCCCCGCACCATCTGCGCCAGTGTGAACGAGGTCGTCTGTCACGGCATCCCCAACACTCGACCGCTCAAATCCGGCGACATCGTGAACATCGATCTGACCACGATCGTCAACGGCTGGTATGGTGATCAGTCCGAAACCTTTCTGATCGGTGACGTATCAGAGGCCGCAAGGCAGCTGGTGCAGACCACCTTTGAATCGCTCTACGTGGGCATTCGGGCGGCCCGTCCCGGCTGTGCCGTGATCGACATTGGTCGCGCGATTCAGGCGTTTGCCAGTCAGGCGGGATACTCGGTGGTGCGCGAGTACCAGGGGCACGGGATTGGCCGTGAATTTCATCAGGAGCCCGGCATACCGCACGTCCCGCAGCTCACGTCCACCCGCGACTTTCTGCATCCGGGTACATGTTTCACCATCGAACCCATGCTCAACATCGGCTGCTGGGAGACCGTGCTGGACAAGCGGGATAAGTGGACAGTGCGGACCCGGGACGGGGCGTTGTCGGCGCAGTTTGAGCACACGCTGCTGATGACCGAAACCGGCCCCGAAATCCTCACCACCACCCGACTCGGTCCTCAGCCCGGTCATCGCTTCTGAAGAACAGCCGCTGCATGAGCTCAGTTGAAGAGATCAACGACCTGTTGACGCGCTGCGAAGCACAGATTCAGTACGTGTTTCGCGACCGACAACTCCTGCGCCGCTGTCTCACCCACAGTTCCTCCGCCGAAACTCGCCTGGATTCCAACGAACGCCTCGAATTCCTCGGCGACGCTGTGCTCGGACTGGTGATCTGCGAGTATCTGTTTCAGTTGTTTCCCGATCAGCGCGAAGGTCAGCTCACACAGATGAAAAGCTGGCTGGTCAGTCGCCAGACCTGTGCGCGGGTCGCAAAGACACTCGAACTCGAACCCCTCATTCTGGTGGGACGCGGACTGCAGCAGATTCCGGAATCGATTTTGTCTGCCTGCGTCGAATCGCTCACGGCCGGTGTCTACTTCGACGGAGGCATCGATGCGGCGCGGCAGTTCATTCTCCGCGCCTTTGCTGAGGAACTGCAGAGCTGCCGGCCACTGGATGTCGAAAACTTCAAGAGCCAGCTCCAGGAATACACGCAACGAGAGCTCAGCTGCACCCCGGAATACACCGTGGTGGAAGAAACCGGCCCCGATCATGCCCGAGAATTTCTGATTGCTGCCCGCGTCGGTTCACAGCTCTTTCCCGCCGGGCGCGGACGCAGCAAAAAGGAAGCAGAGCAGCAGGCGGCCAAACACGCCCTCGCAATGCTCTCAGGCTGCGCCGATCTCACCGCCACACCCAGTCCTGACTGTCCCGCCTGTCCGGAGGAATCCATGTCCGTACCCATCATCAACGCTGAAGTGCTGTTCCGCCCCGACTCGCCGGAACTTCGATTTCTCCCGGAAGGCCCCTGTTCGCTCGGGCCCGGCCGGTTCAGCTGGGTGGCCATCCAGCACGGTCCCCAGTCCACTGTGGGCTCCCTCAACATCGCCGACCTGACCACCGGTCGCCACCAGTCCTGGCTGCTCCCTGGTCGTCCCGGCTTTGCCTTCCCCACGGATCGCCCCGGCGTCTTTGTGGCCGGTGTCGAACGCTCCGTCGGACTCTTCGATACTGCCACAGGCCACTGGACGCCCTTCGCCGAACATGTGGATGCTCAGGTCACAAACACCATCATCAACGATGCGGTGGTGTTCGACGACAATCTGATTTTTGGCTGCAAGGAACTCGAATTTTCCACACCAAAAGCCGGCCTGTACCTGTGGCGCCGTCGCGATCAACAGCTGCTGCAGCTTCGCAACGACCAAATCTGCTCCAACGGCAAAGCCGTTATCAGCACCGCGGATGGCCCGGTGCTGTTCGACATCGATTCCTGCACAAAAAGGATCGTGCGCTGCCGGCTGGACCTGGACGCGGGCACTGTTCGGGACGAACAGACAGTGGTGGACCTCACGTCAGAACCCGTCTTTCCGGATGGTATGATTCTTACGCCTGACGAACAAAGTCTGATCGTGGCCCTCTACGATCCCGGAGACCCCGACGCTGGCCAGGCACGGCAGTACAGTCTGGCAGATGGACAGCTTCAGAAAATCTGGCGCTGCCCGGGGTCTCCGCGAGTCACCTGTCCGCAGCTGGTGGAACACAATGGCAGCGTCTGGCTGCTGCTGACAACCGCCGTGGAGCACATGCCGGAAGACCAGCAGACGCGGCATCCGGCGGCAGGCAGTCTGTTTATCGCACGGACAGATTTCACCGGCATCGGGGCGCAGCCTGCATTCCCTGTGCCTCAGTCCCAGTAGTGCCGATGGCAATCGGCCAGTGCGGCCCTGGTGCGTTGCTGATGCGGTGCTGAGCCGCGCGACGGAGTGCAGTGCCCGTGCCAGGGATGCGGCTCAGCAGGAGCTTCGCCCTCCCGACGGTACGCCCGGGACAAAACGAGCCGCGACCGTGCGGGAGTCGGGCGGCACTGCAACGCCACAACTCGTTCCCCGAAAGAGACTTCCGGCGTGCCGGTGCCATG
>JBJTOM010000497.1:0-13720 GCA_046074585.1 Planctomycetota bacterium
AAAGGATGAACGATGAAGGGTGACGGGTGACGGGTGACGGGTGACGGGTGACGGGTGACGGGTGAAGGGTGAAGGGTGAAGGGTGAAGGCACGCCACTTCTCACTTCTCACTTCTCACTTCGAAGCGTCATATGGTTTGGCTGGGTACCCCGCTTCCTCACGGGCGCGGCTCGATGGTGGCGTTCGCAGCGCTCTTTGCCCGCGGACTGCCGTCCGGCGGCTCTGCAGCGATTCTCCGAAGGATTGACATCCAAACGCCCTTTGCCCGAAAGTCAATGGCATTGGAGGGGGCCGCGAGGATCCTCAGTTTGCCGATTCAGCCTGGCATTTCGATGCTCCTTCGCGCATACTCCCGATCCCGAACGTGTCCGCTTCCCACCCACCGCAGCCACCCGCCCGAAAGGCCTCTGCTCATGTTCCGACCGCTGCTCCTGATCCTGTTCCCGCTTCTGCCACTCACTGCCCTTCACGCTCAGGACAAGCCGGCCGATTCGCCCCTGATCACAAAGATCTTCAACGGCACGACGCTCGATGGCTGGGATGGTGATCCCCGACTCTGGTCCGTCAAAGACGGCGTGATTCACGGAGAGACCACCGAGGAAAATAAAGCTGATGGCAATACGTTCCTGATCTGGAAGGGAGGTCGCACGGCCAACTTTGAACTGCGGCTCTCCTTCCGCTGCAACGCCACCAATAACTCCGGCATTCAATATCGATCGCGACACATCACAGAAGGCAATCCCCGCAATAAATGGGTCGTTCGCGGTTATCAGCACGAACTTCGCAATGAAGTCATGTTCCCCAATGTCTCCGGATTTATTTATGACGAAGGTGGCAAACGCGGTCGAATTATTCTGGTCGGAGAAAAAGCGTCCTGGGAGCCATCCGGCAAAAAGCTGGAAGCCGCAACGCTGGTTGATCAGGACACCTGGAAAAAACTGTTCCGCCTGGATGACTGGAATGATGTCATCATCCGCGCCCAGGGGAATCACATCCAGCACTTTATGAATGGTCAGCAGATCATTGACTTCCACGACAATGCCCCCGACCTCGCACTCCTGGAAGGCATCCTCGCACTGCAGCTTCACGCCGGCAAACCCATGTGGGCCGAATTTCGCGAGATCTCCATTCAGGAACTGAAATAACCACACGGCCTCGCCGGAAATCCCCGGGTCCTCGGCACGCAGCCCGACCTGCATTGTCGGGTTTCGCTCCGCGAAACTCACACCCCACCGCCTCCTGAACGACGTCAACGGCCGGGAACCTGACCGTCCGATTGACATCGACCGCACTTCTGTTCCGTGAACAACCCGTGACAGAAAGCAAGCGGATTGTCCGGAGCCGGAGTCTCGGGTGCGGCTGTGGCAGAAGATCGGGATTCTCATGCCAATTCTGCTGTGACGCGTGCAGCCACCTTTTGCCAAAGCAGGAATGCCACGATGGAGACTCCGATATCCACAACCATGGTTGACATTTTGAGGATGACTTCAAGGATCTTGACGACGGCTCCGTTCCACGTCATCCAGGGTTCCAGCCACAGCGTAAACATTGTGAGTAGAAAATAGGTTGCCAAAGCCGCCTTCGCCGCATCAGCCGATCGCAGTTTTTCGAGCGTAAGCGTGGCGATCAGCACAGCTCCACAGCTGAACGCGCAGAGCGACACCAGCCAGAATTCCGAACAGATCGCGCCAAACATCAGGGGGCTGACGAGATCGATAAAAAACAACCCAATCGCCTGCTCGATGGCCTCACCCGTCGTTGCGGACTGTGGCGGTTGCGAGAAGATCAGTTTCCAGAACCAGCCGGTCATCAGCCACGAGATGGTGGATTGCAGAAACCTGTCGTTGGGCCATTTCATGCGTGTATCGCCGTTGATGGATCCGGCGGAAAGAGCACTGTCCGTCGGAAGACAGTCGCCTGAGACTCTTACCGGCTGCATTCCTTACGACGCCACTCCACACGTCTGCGGCTTCACCGTGACATGGACGTTCCGGGGTCCAGCAGCTGGATCACGTGGCGGACGGTGAAGGGTTTGCGGACAAAGCCGGCAGCGGCGGCGGAATTCCACTGCATCATGCATACGTGGTTGCTGGTGGCGAGGATCAACGGGTCTCCGGCTGCGGTGTTGAGGAAAGCGGATTTTTTCCGCAGAATTTCCCGGGCCGCTGTGGGGCGCTGGAGGTGATAGACGCCGCCGGATCCGCAGCAGTCTTTGGCTCCGGGGGCCAGTTGCCATTGATAGCCGGTGGCTTCCATCACGGCCGCGGGAATTCCCGGGCTGCGCTGGCCGTGTACGAGATGGCAGGGGAGGTCGAGCCAGACGCGGGCAGATTCGGGTCGACCGGTGCGGCGAACCGGGCCAATTTCTGCAAGGAACTCAAGCACATCGCGGACCGGGAGCAGACCATCGAGGGTTCGGCGGGTGGCGAGTCCGCAGCCGGCGGAATTGGCCAGAACGACGTCGACGTCGGCTGCCTGGAATGCCTTCCGATTGGCTGCTCGCAACTGCTCCACCTCGTTCAGTCCCAGATGTTCATGCATCGCTCCACAACAGCCCTGCGATGGTGGAATCACGACCTGCACATTGTTTTCGATCAGCACGCGGATGGTCGCGAAGTTGATTTCGCGGAAGACGGCGTCCATCAGGCAGCCAGTGAGCAGAGCAGCGCGCGGTCCGCTGGGGCGATGCTGCTGCATGAGCTGCTGAGCATATTGGGCGGTGGACAGAAGAGCGGCCGGCTGGCCTGGGAAGAGCAGGCGGTGGGGGATGAGTCGCCAGCGGCGCAGCCAGCGAACAGGGAGCATTGCGGTACTGAAGAGTTCGGGCCGGGCAGCCAGCCATGCGGCGGCCCGCAGCAGCAGCCGGGGGCGCGACCGGCCGGCCTGCACATGCTCGTGCCGCACCTGTTCCAGAATCTCACCGTACGGCACATTCGCCGGACAGGCCGGTTCGCAGGCCAGACACCCTATACAGTCGCCCGTGTAGGACGCGGTCCAGGGGTCTGGCGGGAGTTCGCCGGTGGATTCTTCACGCCACAGGCGCAGGCGTCCGCGGGGGGAGTTGTTTTCGTCGCCGGAAGCCTGAAATGTGGGACAGACTTCGAGGCAAAACCCGCAGTGCACGCAGCTGGTGAGCAGTTCCGGGAGCGAGCGATGAGGTTTGGGTTCCGTCATGTCCGGGACAGCTCCTGTGTGAAGATCTTCAGCCATGCAGTTTCTTCGTCGATCTGCAGCCTGCGGGACACGTGTCGCGACTGCACATCGCCGCCAGTGCCGGCGATCAGATTCTCGATGTCATCACGCAGGCGGGTGAGCCGCAGGCTCTCAATGGCTTTGGGCAGTGACACCGTTAGTCGGCCGTGAATAACACCGGGGTAAAGCAGCGTGGTGATCTCAAACAACCGCTCGGTCTGCAGTCGCAGAACGATATCAAGGATCTCGTCCGGGGATGTTTTGATGACGAAGTCCGGCAGCCCGTCAGCCGGGGCCAGAGTACCCGCGTTGTGGGACTCTGCGTTCGTATCGCGTTCGTCCTGGCTGAGTCTCAGGCAGAATTTCCTTGCAAGTTTCTGAAGTCGGTCGAGGGCCACGGGTTGTTCGCCCGGGGGGCCATGCCAGGTGACTCGCAGCCGGGCCAGGCCGGTGTGTGGAATGGCCGGCAGGAGCAGATCAATGGCATCGAACCAGTGCAGCCAGCAGCTGTTGAGGAGTTCCCTCGAGGCGACAGCGACGGCATCGATGGGCCCTGCCAGCCGATACACGGCATGGGTGCCGCAGTCGGGCCGCAGACGCAGCACGAAATCCGTCGGTTGTCCTGGAGTGGAATGGGAGTGGAGCAGAAAGCGGAAGAGGTCGTAGCCGGTTGTGGACTTGACGACGCGTTCACCCAGTCGCACCTGTCGACCGTCAGGGAGTTCCCAGTTCATGCCGAGGATATTGTCACAGAAAGGGCCGAAGCGGGAGGAAGCGGGAGCCCAGGCCGTCGTCCGAGTATGCTCAAGCAAGGTGGCGTCAGGATCCAGCCCCAGCGGGAAGCGAAAGCCGCGAGGGCGGCACCAGGCATCGAGTTGCCGGAGGGTCCATGAGGCCGGGCAGCAGCAGGTGCCGTCGATTTCATCGAAGAAAGGCGTGAAGAGTCGTTCTGTGGTGAGTGGCGGGAGCGTTGTCGGGGGGGCAGCGTGAGAAACGTGAGCCCCCCCGGAGGGGCTGGTGCCTGTCGCCGTGAAGCGCCGCGTTTCGAAGACCTTGAGCGGGTTGAGCTGGTGCCGGGGATTGAAGATGCGAGGCACAGCCAGCTGCAGCCGCATGGCCTCGGGGCCGAAGATCAGTGGCATGCAGCAGGTCTTATCGTTGCCGATGCCATGTTCGCCCGACAATGTGCCTCCCACTTCCACCACGCGCTGCATGAGCCGGCGACTGATGGACTCGACCGCATGCACCTGTTCGGGTTTGCGGGAGTCGAACAGGAAGTTGGGGTGCAGGTTTCCATCGCCCGCATGAAACACATTCACCGCGCGAAGCCCGGCCGCGTCGGCTTCGTCGTATACGAGCTGGAGGATTTCGGCGAGCGCACGACGGGGGATGACAGCGTCCTGAACGAGGAAGTCGGGACTGAGCTGTCCCATGAGGCCGCCGGCCACTTTGCGAGCTTTCCAGAGCCCGCGTCGGACCTGTTCGTCATCGCTGAAGTCGATCTGCCCGGCGCCAGCGTCGCGGAGCAGTTGAGTGACGGCGGGGGCGCGGGTGTCAGCCAGCACTTTGGGACCGTCGATTTCAGCGACAATCAGAAAGCAGTTGTGCGGAAGTCCCATGGCCATCGGACTGTTCTCGACCATGGCCACACAGCGCGGATCCATGAGTTCGATGGCAACGGGAAAGGACGAGTCGAGGGCGAGTGCCTGTACGGCGCGTTCCGCCGATTTGAGATCACCGAAGGCAGCGCGCCACGTCCAGCATTTTTCCGGACGCGGGAGCAGCCTCAGCCAGAACCGTGTGAATGCGGCCAGCGTGCCCTCAGACCCCACCATCAGCCGCTTCCAGTCCTCCAGCCATGGACCACGGCCGCCACCCGGTCCGCCAAAACGGAGAATCGAGCCATCCAGCATCACGCCTTCCACACCCAGCACATAGTTGCTGGTGACACCATAGCGGAAACAGTGGGCGCCGCCGGCGTTCATGGCGATGTTGCCGCCCAGCGTACACACCGGACCGCTGGAGGGATCGGGGGGATAGAACAGTCCAGAAGGTTCGAGCGCGGCGTCGAGCTGATTGAGCACCACGCCGCTCTCGACTTCGCACCAGAATCCGCGAGCACAGATGTGGCGGATTCCGCGGAGGCAGGACGTGTGGATGACGACGCCGCCCTGAGCGGCCACGGGACCACCGGAGAGCGACGTACCGGCACCGCGCATGGTGAACGGGACATCCAGCGATCGCAGCGCGCCGACAAGCATGCTCAGTTCGTCCTGGTCAGCCGGAATCACAACCGCATCGGGTGGATAGCGACGATAGCCCAGACCATCCGCGTCGTAGCCGGCGCGTTGAGCGGGTGAATCGAGGATGCGTCCGCGAACGACGACGCGTCGAAGGTGTTGCAGGAGCGGTGACACAAAACCACCTGACTTCCGGGGGCGTGGGTTGTCGGCCGGCCCTGTGAGCGAGTTAGTCGGCCTTCTTAAAACCAGCCTGCAGCAGACTTTCGTAACCGGCGCGGAGGGGACGCAGGTCTATTCCCTGGTTCTGGAGGGCTTCGGCAAACATGAGCACTCGACCACCCGATTTGCAGTGCACGTACACAGGTTTGTCTTTCGGGAGCGTTGCTGCGATGCTGGAGGGGGGGGCGGACTTGAGCTGGCTGAGGGGCAGCAGCTGAGCGTCAGCCAGATGTCCGGCGGTCCATTCGTCCTGCTCACGCACATCCAGCAGGACCGCGGCTTTCTGCTCGACCTGCTGTTTGACGTGATCAAGCGGATCAAGGACATGGCCGGCATTGGAGAACTGGGGTTTCATGGCTTTGGGTGTTCCTGGTTGAGCGGGGGTGTTCTGAGCGGATTTGCGGGGCTGAACGAAGAGCGGTGAATCGGGATCGCCACCGGACTGAAGAAAGGCGATGAGATCGAGCACTTCGTCGCGATTGAGGGTGTTGATCAGTCCGGCCGGCATCATGGAGACTTTGGAGACCAGCGTGTCTTCGATCTCGTCACGGGCAAGTGTGGTGAGGTTGCCGGGTTCGAGCATATTTTCGCAGACCATGATGCGGTCACTATTGAGATTCACGACTCGGCCGGCAACCGTGCGGCCGCTGTCGAGCACAAAGACGCTGGCTTCGTACTGATCAGAGATGACTTTGCTGGGTTCGATGATGGATTCAAGCAGCGTGCGGGCGTTGTAGCGGCGGGAGACCGCAGTGAGTTCCGGGCCCACAATACCTCCGTCACCGGCAAAGCGATGGCATTTGAAACAGGCCGTGACCTGAAACATGCGGCGACCGTTGTCAAAGTTTCGCCCACTCAGCCCGGTTTCGACATCGGCGAGGAAATCATCAACGGTCCATTCCCTGACAACAGCGCGGGCAGAGGCTTCGACGAGTGGCTGAGCGCCGGTGGGCTGGGCTTCGAGCACTTCGCGGAGGGCTGTCTTTTCGTCTTCTGTGAGGCGATCAATGGCCTCCTGACGAATGTTTCTGATGAAGCCGGAAAAGGAGTTGCCGCCGCGGAGTGTGACGGACTTCACGAACCACTCGAAATAGGCTTTGCGCTGATCCAGCGTCCACGGCCCCTGAAGTGCTCTGAGGCAGTAAGCGTAGTGAATCTGTTCTTCCTGGCTGGGGGCTTTGGCGAGCAGATCGAGTGTTTTGGCGGCGACGTCGGGGGCGTTCAGATACACGAGAACTCGGCAGAGTTCACGGTTCAGACGCGGGCTGCGGGCGGGGTAGAGGGGGCTGAGTGCCGTGGCGACCTGCCGCGCGGTGTCCTGATCGGGCTGCCCCATGCGGATAAAGCAGAGTCCGAGCACTCGCAGGGCATCCAGTTGCTGGGATTCGCTGAGCTGTGCGGGGTTGAGTTCTGCGAGGGAAGTGAGCAGGCCGTCCTGGTGGGCAGGATCGCCGCAGCGAGCGAGTGCGAGCAGAGCAGTGATGCGGGCGTTGGGGCTGGATTTTTCGGCGAGCGCCTGGGCTGCCCATGTCGCGGGCGGCTGATGTTCGATGGCCGTCCGGGCGGCAAAGCGAATGGTGCGGTCCGCATGCCCCAGGTGCGGCCAGGCTTTGGCGATCGCGTCCGGATTGGGTTCGTGGAGGGCTTCGAGGGATTTGCGAAGTTCCCGGTCGGCCTGGCCGGGCTGTGCGTCAAAGGCCGCCGGAGCGGTGGATTCGGAACCGGAGTACGTGACGCGGTAGAGACCGGACTGAGTTCGGCGACCACCGATGGTGAAGTACATGGCCTGATCCAGCGGGTTGATGATCACGTCGGTGACGGGCAGTGGAGCGGCGGAGATGAAGCGTTCGGCAGTGCCTTTCCAGGAAGCGCCGTCCGGCGTCATCTGCACCGCATAGATCACTCCGTAGCTCCAGTCACTGATAAACAGTGAATGCTGATATCTGGCCGGGAACTTTGCTCCGGTGCCGAAGGTGATGCCGGTTGGTGAACCAGGGCCGATGTCCACAACGGACCCCAGGCTGTCCGGGTAGTACTCGGGCCACTTGCCGGTCCCGGAACGCCAGCCGAATTCTGAGCCGCTGGTGACGTGATTGACGCGGGTGGGCCGATACCACGGCGAACCCACATCCCACTCCATGTCCGCGTCGTAGGTGAAGAGTTCTCCGAGGGGATTCAGGGCGATGTCATACTGATTGCGAAAACCCATGGAAAGCAATTCCCAGTCTTTGCCGTCGGGACTGACTTTGGCAATCCAGCCTCCCGGGGCAAGGATGCCCACAGCATGGCCGCCGGCATCCCACATTCGCGGGAGCAGCTGATCTTCGTTCCAGATGGCCGGCACGCGCGAACGACTGAACTGGGTTGGAGGCGTGTGGTTGCCGCAGGCGACAATCAGCGATTTGCCATCCGGTGAAAGAATGATGGCATGCGGGCCGTGTTCGTTGCCCCCTTCAAGCACTCGCAGGTGCTCCGCAGAATCGTAAGTGTCATCCCCGTTCGTATCACGGACGCGATGCAGACCCACGCGAGGCTTGTCGCCACTGTTGGTCATCACGTACAGACTGTCAAAGGCACAGAGCAGGCCCTGGGCCATGCCCACATCCACCGGAATCAGCTCGATCCTGATCTGCTGATCACTGCCTGTTGCCGGTGGCGTCACGCGGTAGAGCTTGCCGTACTGGTCGGAAACAATGAGTCGTCCTTTGGGATCACTGGTCATGCAGACCCAAGAACCCATGGATTCTGAGGGCACGGAATAGAGCAGTTCGGCAGTAAAACCAGGGGCGATCTTCAGGTCCGAAACCGGCGTTGCCTCGGGAAGCGGTGGCGCGTCATCGGAAAGCACGATGGCGTCGATTTCCATCCGCCCGGCGCGGCTGAGAGGATCGATGCGGAGCGAGGTGACTGGGGAGTCGGTGGTGAAGTAAAGCTTCAGGCTGCGAAATTCCCTGTCGCTGCCGCGCAGTTCACCACGCACCGATTTGTCTTCGGATGTCTGTGGCGATGCTGCCGTCGTCCAGAAGACCTGTATGTCAGCGTTACCCCGAAACTTTGCACTGATCAGAATGCGATGCTGACCTGCACGGCCCTGAAGAGCAGTGGAAAAAAAAGGGTCGTTGCCAGTGGAACGCACCTGCAGCACTCCGTCCGCCACAGACAACTGCGCCTGGTCGTTGGGAGCCCAGCCGACGTCGGGCCCCTGAAATTCCCACTCTGCAATTTCTTCCGCAGCCAGGGGAAGTGTGGTGAAAGCGATACAGAGCAAAGGCAGCATCAGGCGACAGGAGGTGTTCATGGGAAACTTCCGATGTGCTGTGAAGGAGCGGGCGGTGGGAGGGGAACAGGGTGGTCTGTGTGATGATGTGGTCTGTGTGATGATAATGGGAACTCGGAGAATGTTCTATGGAAAACATGTGAACAGGAATTTGGCACCTGGATATCCAGAAAAGAGGCGGAAACGGCGGTGGGGCGTTGAATCCGGCAGCGAAATCCTGGAATCATCTGTTTTCTGGCTGTCGCCTGACCGATTTGGCGCTTAAATTACTCGTAGCGGATCAGCCCTGCATGCAACGACCGTTGGTCGTTGCGACCGTGGGGACTGTAACAGGTTTTGAAGAAGTTTTCCGGTTCAGGGAGATCACACGATGTCAGTGGTTCTGACAGAAAAAGCGGCGACTGAGATCAAACGCGTGATTGCCGAGCAGAATCGCCCCGAGTTGAAGTTTGTGCGCGTGGGTGTTGTGGGTGGCGGTTGCAGCGGATTCCAGTATTCGTTTGACTTCACGAATATCTGGGACGAGGCGAATGATGTGTACGAAGAGCATCACGGCGTGGGTGTTGTGGTGGACAAGAAGAGTGACCTGTATCTGGACGGTACAGAGATTGACTTCTACACCGACCTGTCGCGTCGAGGTTTCACATTCAAGAATCCGAACGCGGTGAAATCCTGCGGCTGTGGCAGCAGTTTTTCTGCATGACAAATGACGTGTTTCGGGGTGGGGCTGTGGCTTCGCCTTCGCTGGTTCTGGGGGCCCGGAAGAATCCGGGCCCTTTTTTTTGGCTTTGACGTTCAGGGCTGCTCAACGCGGGGCGTACAGCATGTCGCTTCCAATCTCAGAAGAACACTCCAGTATCGCCTGCACACAGTGCGGCTGTGTGTGTGATGACCTGAAAATCACGGTGGCAGACAATCGGATTGTCGGCTTTTCGCCGGCATGTGCGCTGGCAGAACCCTGGTTCCGCTGGTTGTCGCAGCCGCTGCCAGTCGAAGTCGCCACCGTCTCCGGGCGTGTGGCGTCGCTGGACCAGGCTGTGCAGCGTGCCGCCGAACTGCTCCTGAAAGCGCGATCGCCCCTTTTTTTTGGCTTGTCGCGTTCAAGCACCGACGGACAGCGAGCGGCGTGCGAACTGGCGGATCGAGTGGGGGCTGTGATCGACACAACAGCCTCCATCGGCCATGGCCCGTCCATCATGGCGTTTCAGGCTGCCGGAGAATCCACCTGCACGCTGGGCGAAGTCCGACATCGCTCCGATCTGGTCGTCTACTGGGGCAGCGATCCCGTGATGACGCACCCGCGACATCTGGAACGGATTGTCGATCGCCCTGGGTTGTACCGTCCCGGCGGTCGTCGCGATCGTCGGTTGATTGTGATCGATTCCTGCCGCACCGCTTCAGCGGCTGTGGCTGACCAGTTTATTCAGACAACACCAGGCGGTGACTTTGAGATTTTCTGGGTGTTGCGAGCGCTGCTGAAATCCATCGACGTGCCGGACGGCAGCTATGGCGGTGTCCCCCTTGAAGTGCTCAAACAGCTGGCACAGGACTTTGCCGCCAGCCACTACGGCGCGATTTTCTTTGGGGTCCGACTGGCTGAAGGTCCGTCCGGACACTGCACCATCGAGGCACTGCTGAGACTGGTGACCGACCTGAATCTGCACACTCGTTTCGTCGCCAGACGTATGCGGGTGCCAGGAGACGTCACGGGTGCGGACAGCGTCCTGTGCTGGCAGACGGGATATCCGTTCAGTGTCAGTCTGAGCAGTGGATATCCGCGTTACAATCCCGGCGAATACTCCGCGGGGCCGATGCTGGCGCGCGGGGAAGCAGACTGTCTGGTACTGGTAGGGGGCGAGCGGGTGGAAAAGCTGCCTCGCGAGGCTCAGGAACACATCAGGCGAATTCCTGTGATTCAGCTGGACCCGCCGGAAACCTGTCGCGAGATTCCGGCGACCGTCCGATTCAATACGGCCATCTATGGCATCCACCGCCGCGGCACCGCCTATCGCATGGACGAAGTCCCTGTACCGCTGCGGAAAGTGCTTGATTCCCCGCTGCCCTCGGACGATGACGTGCTGAGAGCGATTCTGAGGGTGGTGAAGGGATCCTGAGCAGATGCGGGATGTTACGGCTCCGGATTCAGCTGAATCTCTTCGGTTTCCCGCAGCAGCAGTCCGTTTTCGTCCACGGGGACGGCCCTCGCGTCAGCGCCGGCGTTTGAAGAAACGGGAAGGAGCTCCTGGGTCGCATCCGCTGCCGGAGCGGCTGGCTGAGTGCGATTGGCGATGCCAGGTTTCGGCGGCGAGACTGAGGGGCTGCTGAGAGTAAACAGCAGAACGGCCGCGAGCGCTCCGATGGCCGCCATCATCGCAATTCGGGAAGCAGCCAGCCGCGGACGAACGGACGTCAGCGGAACCACAGGACCCGGTCGACGAGCTGGCAGATTCTTCAGCGACAGAGGCACTTCGAGTCGAAAGAAGTCCCGGAGAAGTCCGTCGACGGCGGCTTCAGAGAGTCCGTTTTCCGGAGCAGCATGGTTGGTGAGTCGGTCAGTCATTGGTGAACCCCTGTTCTGTCAGAATCTCGGCCAGTCGTCGACGGGCACGAGACAACCGCATGTCCACTGCAGCCGCACTGCAGTCCATCACACTGGCCATCTGAGCCGACGACCAGTCCATGGAATATTTCATGACCAGCACT
Source organism: Planctomycetota bacterium (assembly GCA_046074585.1). GTDB lineage: Bacteria > Planctomycetota > Planctomycetia > Planctomycetales > Planctomycetaceae > SXXK01. Next base: position 11,635 of record JBJTOM010000497.1, read on the forward strand.
CGCCGGTCGTCTTCGTTGAGCATTTGCAGGGCCTGGCGGATCTGCAGCTGACGTTCCCTGAGCTGCAGGTGCTGTTCGGACGTCAATGTGGATTTTGAGGAGTGATCGTCGAGACCCGGAAGCAGATGCACGGCATTGGATTTCCGTCTGGCAGCATCCCTGAGCCAGTTCTGGCCGACCCGGAGCAGCCACGCCTTCAGGTCCCGAACCGGCTGACCGTGGTAATCGTACAGCCGCGCAAATGCTTCCTGAACGGCGTCGTGTGCCCGTTCAGGGTCGTTGCACATGGAGTAGAACAAAGCCCAGAGTTCACGCGAGTGACTTCTGTAAAACGCTTCGATCTGCTCGGGCTGCGAATCGGTCATTCTGCGTTCCGACTTCCCGAAAAAAGCGGCTGGTCAAATGTCCGCCGCGAAAACAGACGCAGCGACTGAGACAATCCAACACGCCCCCCCCAACAAATCTGCCAAAAAATCCCCCCTCTCCCCCGGAGGGGAGAGGGGGGATTGGGGGTCAGGCATTCGGCGGTGCAACGTCAACGGTGCGGCCACGGATCGGGATCCGGCGCGTGCCTGATTCCGGCGTTCGCCGCAGCGTCAGGGTGAGCACCCCCTGCTGCAGCTCCGCCTCGATCGACGTCGGGTCCACCCCGTCGCGTACCTTGAGTACTCGACGGAACTTGCCCGCTGACCGGTCGTTGAACAGCTCCCGGCCACCCTCCGCCACCACCCCGGGACGTTCGCCTTCAATCACCAGCGAACCTTCCTGCCACGTCACCTGAATGTCCGATTCCGCCAGGCCAGGCAGGTCCAGTGATACAGTCCAGCGGTCGTCAAATTCGAGCACCGTCATCCCCGCGTACGCAGGATGACTCTCCAACCCCAGCTGACGCTCAAAGTCCCTTCGCAGAGCCACAAAAGGACTGCCAGCCGGATGCAGCAATGTGTTCCAGTTCATCGCGATTCTCCTGTGATTGAAACCTGTCTTCCCGCCGCGGCAATCATTCATGCAGCCATTCTGCAACGTCCCGCGGTGATGCCATAAGAAGGAGCAAGGGCTATGCCAATTGCATTTGATCGCATGTGCTTTTGATGTAAACTCAATTGAAATAAGCTTTTACATCTCATTGTATTTTTCAGAACTCAAGAGAAATTGGAGCAGAATGCCATAGTGGCACCTTCGGTTGCTGCCGGTGACTTCGAAAAACTGCCACAATGGCGTGTTTTGCCATTGTGGCTGATTCTGACTTTCTTGCGGCCAAATTGGCAGCTTTTCTGAGAGCCTGAACTCGAACCCACCAACAGCTCATGCAATCAGCAACACCCGTCAGCTGCGCACGTGTCCGGGTTCAGCGCAGGTGGTTGATGCGTGCAGTGGATGTCAATCCCCCGGTAACGCGTTGGTGAGCCGTCGGACGGAAGTCCGCGGGCGAAGGGCGCTACTGCGGCATGCGTGTGTCGCTGGGGCGAAATGAAGAGTCGCCAATGAGCGACCAGGAGCTCGGCCCCGCTCCGGAGCGCTGGCCATGCGACTCATCGGTCCCATTTGTCCCATCTGTGCCATGACGCAAAACGCCCCACCCGAGCCGCGCCCGTGAGGAAGCGGGATACCGCACCACGGGCTGCGTTTCGAAGTGAGAAGTGAGAAGTGGGGCGTTGCAGGGCGTTTGACCCCTCACCCCCGACCCCTCTCCCCTGGAAGGGGAGAGGGGAGACGGGGGTCAATGGTCTGAAGAATTCGGCTTTGACGCAGCTGTTGGCGGAGTGATAAGGACTGGGCCGGGCACTCCAGCAGCGTTCCGGAGCGTGGCTGGTCTCCTGGTCCCTCATTGGCGACTCTTCACTTCGCCCCAGCCACACACGCATGCCGCGGCAGCACACGCATGCCCCGGCAGCACCGTAGCCCGCGGACTGCCGTCCGGCGGCTCAGTTGCGCGTCACCGGGGGATTGACATCCCCCGCACGCCCTTCTCACTTCCCACTTCCCAATTCAAAACATCATCCGGAGCGTCCGGGTATCCCGCTTCCTCACGGGCGCGGCTCGGGTGGGGCGTTTTGCGTCCTGGCACAGATGGGACAAATGGGAC
>JBJTOM010000498.1:0-1921 GCA_046074585.1 Planctomycetota bacterium
CTTCTACGGCGTGCTGCGGGTCAGACATGAACCGGCCGACGGTGACCTCGACGTCTTCCAGAATCCCTTTCCGGATTACTTTTCTCTGAAACATGGCCAGATCAGCCACGGCTGCCAGTACCAGGACGATTACTGGTCAAAGCTCCCGACCACCTACTACGGTGAAGAGAGCGGCTTCGCAATTGCCGTCCGCGTCGCTCGCGAAATTGCCGCCCGCGGTGCCGGACATCCGCTCCGAGTTGGCACGATCGGGCTGGGAACCGGAACCATTGCTGCTTTCGGGCAGCGAGAAGAATTCTTCTGCTTCTACGATATCAACCCGGATGTGCTCGCACTCTCCACCAAAGGCATCTTCACCTACCTCAGGGATTCACAGGCTGCCATCGATGTGAAACTGGGTGATGCCCGAATCGTAATGGAACGCGATCTGGCCGAGGGACGCAGTCAGCAGTTCGATGTGCTGGCCGTGGATGCCTTCAGCAGCGACGCAATTCCCGTGCACCTGCTCACAGCCGAATGCGCCGAAATCTACGCGAAACACATTCGCCCTGGTGGCATTCTCGCCGTGCATATCTCCAATCGCTTCCTCAATCTGGAACCTGTCGCCCGCGGGATGGCGGAACAGCTGGGCTGGCAGGCTTTTCTGATTGATAACCCCGACGACGCTTCGCACGGTGTCTTCGCATCCTCATGGGTGCTCATCACCAGCAACGCGGACGTGGCTGAAGATCCGGAAGTGGCCCTTGCCGTGGATGACTGGGCTGACAGCGACTGGGTGCTCAAATGGACCGATGACTATTCCGGCATCTGGTCAGTGCTGCAGTTCTGATCAGCCCAAAACTCCTTCGTCAGCCGATGCCCAGCTCGCGTTCAATCCGATCCAGTCGCTGACGAATGGAATCCACCGCATTCTGCAGCCGCTCCAGATGCCCCTGCAACGTCGCCTGCTGGCCCAGCAGCTCCTGAACCACAGCCTGAGCAACTGCGGGGGCAGAGCCGTGCGAAGATGGGGCAACAGCCGGGGCCGCGGGTTGCTGCCGGCTGCTGTCCGTGACGACGGCGTCACCACCCGGGGCCTGCATCTTCAACTGCATGTGCTCGCCAGGCAGGTAGAATGTGTGATCCACTTCCACGCCCCGGCGATCGAGTTGATCGGAGGCCTGAAGAAAGCCCTTGTCCGCCAGTCCCTGGAGTTCGGTCTTCAGGTGCTCCTGGCTGTCGATCCGGATCATGCGACTGGCACGCGTTCTGAGTTCCCCTGGCTGCTGACGGCCTCGCAACAGCAGTTCGCAGAGGATTGCATGCTGGGCTTCAGAAAAATCAAATCGCAGCCGCATGTAGTGCCGATATCGCGCCGTCCGGCCCCCGTCCGTGAACACTTCCGCCACCAACCCCAGCTCCCGCAGCTCCTCCAGCGCATCCGCAACCTCCGCCTCACTATACTCCGTGATGGGATCCCGATTGCTCTTCTGGTTGCAGCCCGTCGTCGCTCCCTTGAGCGTCATCGGGTATTGGTCGGGAGTGGTGAAGCCTTTTTCCATGAGCGTTCCGAGCACGCGACGCTGCTGCCGGGTCAGCTGGCGAATGGTGTTTTTGGGTTCTTCCGTCATCGTGGCAATCCGTAAGGGCAGGGCGGAACAAGTGCGAAGCAGCACGTCAGCAGCAGTGTCCAGCAACTTCCCTTCTGACTCAAGCCCACAGCAGGGAAATCGACGGGAAGACATTCTCGAAGACCCTCAAGGTCCCTGGGATCCCGTGAACAGAGGGGCCATTCCCCCGCGACAAGGCGTGCCGTGGATGTCAATCCCCCGGGTAAAGAGCAATTGAGCCGCCGGACGGCAGTCCGCGGGCAACGGCACTGTGAGGCGCCGGTACGGCGTGCAGCGACGTTCGACGTTCGACGTTCGACGTTCGACGTTCG
>JBJTOM010000499.1:0-4083 GCA_046074585.1 Planctomycetota bacterium
GCCCCCCTCTCCCATCTCAGGGGACAGGGGGGATTTGAGCCGCTGAATCGCGGTGGATTCGAGAAATTCAAGGCCATTGGGCTTTCGCCCGACCGCTGCTGTCTGATGGACTTCCAGTCCGTGGAACACCCGCAGACGTGCGAAACGGGGCAAACTGGAAGGCAACAAAAAAACACTGAGTTTCAAAAACCCAGTGTTTTTCGCGGTTCTTCGGTTCAACTCGCTTCCCTTGCGGGAAACCGAATGGGCGATACAGGACTCGAACCTGTGACCCCTACCATGTCAAGGTAGTGCTCTAACCAACTGAGCCAATCGCCCTGAGGAGCATTGCCGCTGTGGGCGGCAGATGCCGGGTCACGGAATATAACGGCTGATTGGCAAAAAGCAAACTTTGGCTGGCGGATTTTGGAGGACTGGAAAGAGAGGGATTTCAGACGTCTGAGCGGCATTGGGGATGGAGGGCGAGGCTGACGCAGCCATGGCTGGCCTGGGCGGCGGTGGCGGACCAGTCTGCCAGATAGCCTCGACGCACCGAATTGAGTGCTGGCCACTGATGTGCGGCGCGGCGGGCTTCGAATTCGGAAACTGAGACGTCGACGTGGATGGTTCCGGCGAGCAGGTCGAAGCTGATGCGATCGCCGTCCCGGACGAAGGCAATCGGTCCGCCGACGACAGCTTCAGGGGCACAGTGGACGCCGATCGCGCCATGGGAGACACCTGAGACGCGGGCATCCGAGATAAAGGCGATGCGTCCGTCCAGTTCCGGGACAGCGAGCGCGGCGGTGGCAATGAGTACTTCGGGCATGCCACTGGCGACGGGACCCAGATAGCGGAGCACGATGACGCTGCCTTGGGAGATGCGGCGTTCTTCAACGGCGCGGACAATTTCGCGGGGGTCATTGAAGCACAGAGCATTGCCGGAGAACGTTGGTGTCTTCATGCTGGACACCTTGAACACGATGCCTTCCGGGGCGAGGTTTCCGAAGCAGACCTGCATATCCGCGAAGGGCTTGTAGCAGTTTTCTCTGGTCACCAGCAGATCCTGTCCGGCGGGTGGAGCGGGGACGTCGCGGAGGTTTTCGGCGAGTGTTCGACCTGTGACGGTCATACAGGACCCGTCGAGCAGTCCGGCATCAAGGAAGTGTTTGAGCAGCACGGGGGTGCCACCGATGCGATGCAGGTCCACCATGGTTCGGGGACCACGCGGAGCGAAGCTGCAGAGCACAGGTGTGGCCCGGAAGATCTGTTGCAGATCCCACAGCGTGAAGTCAACGTGGGCTTCGCGAGCGAGTGCCAGAATATGCAGGACGCCATTTGTGGAACCACCGGCAGCAGCGATCGTGACAGCGGCGTTGCGGAATGCGGCTTTGGTGAGAATATCGCGTGGTCGCAGGTTGAGTTTCAGCAGATTGGCCATGGCAGCTCCGACCTGCCGACACTCCTGCTGCTTCAGCGGATCCACCGCCGGAATGGAGCTGCTGGCGGGGAGCATCAGGCCAATCGCTTCCATAGCCAGTCCCCAGGTGTTGAATGACGCCGCAATGCCGCAGCCACCGGGACCGGGACAGGCGCGGCGGATAATTTCGGCGGATTCTTCGTGCGTCATCGCGCCGACGGATGCTGCGGCCTGGGAGTCATAGACATCGAGAATGGTGATGTCTTTGCCTTTCCAGCAGCCTGGCATGATGGTGCCTCCGCTGACGAGCAGTCCCGGGTAGTTGGTGCGCGCTAGCGCCATCGCGAAGCCCGGACCGTTTTTGTCACAGTTGTGCAGGCCGATCAGCCCGTCGTAGCAGTGCGCCGTCACCACGCACTCAGCACTGTTGGCAATCAGATTTCGCGATGGAAGACTGGCGTTGCCCCCTTCGTGCCCCTGGGAAATGTTGTCGCTGACACCCGGCGTGCCGAACGGAAACCCAAGCAGTCCTGCGTCCCGGCAACCAGCGGCAATTTCCTGTGCGAGCTGGTAGGCGTGTACATTGCAGGTGTTGCCGTCGAGAAGCGGAACGCCGATTCCAATCTGTGCACGGCTGAAGTCTTCTTCGGTCATCCCGATCGCGTAGTAGAAGGCGGTGATGCCTTTTTGCCAGCCGTGGGTGAGTGAATTGCTGTTCCAGTTGAGCATGGCAGGGAAACCTGAAGTGGACAGAGGTGGTGAAAGCAGGCAGATGCTTGCGATGGCGTGAGGAACAATAACGGCTCCCCGGGGGATTCAGCGAGCGAGCGTGGAGCGGGGATCGCGAATTTTTTGGCGGGAGAAGCCAGTTCGGCGGCGGCGACGGCGACTGAGGGCGGCGACGGACTCTGCACGTTTTTCAGACCGCACCGGGTTCGCTTGCTACCCCGCGCCCGCTCATCGCGTTATTCTGCCGCGCAGAAAATCCCCGATAGATCCCGGCGGGAGCAAAGGCATGGCCGAAATTCAGCGTCCGACAAATCCATTTGAACCAGGAGCGGCCAAAGGCGGCAGCCCGGGAACACCAGCAACCGACAGCGGTTCGGCCATTCCTCCGTGGACCGTCGGCGAACTTCCCGCCCCGAAACCACTGGGACTGCGCAACCTTGCCGGGCTTATCGGGCCCGGCATCGTTATGTGCGGAATCCAGATCGGGGGGGGCGAGTGGTTACTGGGGCCCGACGTGACTGCCAGATACGGCGGTTCGCTGATGTGGATTGCCACCGTCGCAATCCTCACTCAGGTGTTCTACAACCTCGAATGTGGTCGCTACGCGCTGTACTGCGGGGAACCCGTCTTCACTGGCTTCATGCGGCTCGCCCCCGGGCCACTCTTCTGGATGTCCATCACCGCGATGCTCAGCCTGACCTTCCTGATTCCCGGGCTGTCCACCAACGCCGCAGTGCTCCTCGCCACCGTCTGGCTGGATCGCCCTCCCAAACCCGATGACGCCGCACTCGTGAATGGCCTCGCACTGGCCTGTCTGGGCCTCGTGGTGCTCCCGGTGCTGGCAGGCGGCAAGGTCTACAACATGCTGCAGCTGATCATGACGGCCAAAGTGGTTGTGGTGCTGGGGTTCTGCCTGTTTCTGGGAGTGATGTTCGTCAGCAGCGAGGGCTGGCAGAGCGTGTTTGGAGGCTTCCTGCGATTCGGAGACGTGCCGGTGACGCTCGAGAATGGCACTGAAGGCATCGAAAACATCTTCTCATCGCTCTGGCACACCGGATCGCTCCCCGCAATCTCGCTTGCCAACATCGCCACGCTCGGCGCCTTCGCAGGCTATGCCGGTGGTGGTGGCCTCTCCAATTCCGCCTACGGCAACTTTGTTCGTGACAAAGGGTGGGGTATGGGGAGTCAGGTCGGGGCCATTGCGAGTGCCGTCGGAGGCCACGAAATCACGCTCAGCCACACCGGCAAAGTCTTCCGCATCAATGAACAGTCACTCCATTCCTGGCGGGGTTGGTGGAAATACATTCTGGCTGACCAGTGGCTTGTCTGGGTACCGGGCTGCTTTATGGGCATGGCACTCCCCGCCTTAATGTCCATCGAATTCGCAAAGAATTCGCCGATGTACGGCAGGAATCTCGAATACTCACAGCCGCTCGTGGCCGCAGACGGAATCCTGCACACCGCTACCCTCGGCACCCGCGCTCCGCTGCTGTGGGCACTGTGCATCTTTACCGGCCTGATGGTCTTTCTGCCCAGCCAGATGGCGATCGTGGACGACTTTGCCCGCCGCTGGACGGATATTCTCTGGAGCGGCAGTCGAAAGATTCGCAGCTCCATGCAGGATCACCAGGCGCGGCAGGTCTACTATTCCATCCTGATCCTGTATGTCATCTGGACCTTCCTTGTGGCCCTGCTGATGCTGGCTGCAAAGGATGCCCCGCGAGTCATGGTGACCATCATCGCCAACGTCAATAACCTCGCACTCGCGACCACCTCCTTCCTGATTCTCCGGATCAACTGTCGACTCCTCCCCAAACCACTCCGCCCACGCTGGTATTCCTGCGTTGGACTGGTGAGCTGCGGGCTGTTCTACAGCGGACTGTCATGGCTGTATTTCGAGGCAAAAATTCTGCCGCTCCTGCGCGGGTGACGCTGCTGAGCCGCCGGACGGCAGTCCG
>JBJTOM010000500.1:0-20549 GCA_046074585.1 Planctomycetota bacterium
TCAAGCCAAAACCGTCCCAGAACTCCCAGATTACTGCCGTTTCGTCATCCCAGGGCGAGGCTCCTGCCGAGCCACCATCCCTCCTCTGTTGTCCGTCGGACGCGAGTTGTGTCCATGCGGAGGGCAGCAGTTCAGCACACGCATCGGTGCTGGCACTGCCGCCCGCGCCCGCGGCTCACCATGGCACTTCCATCAGGTCCACGATGCCGGCGGCGAGTCGTTTGGCGGCGTCCTGTTGAGCGGAGGCCATGGACTGTCCGACTTCAGGAGCGAAGGAGACGCTGCTAAGCTGCGGGGTGAGTTCGCTGCCCAGCGGGAAGCTCTTCTGCTGCAGAATGCGGCCTGTGCGCCGATCCACCCACGACACTTCAGCCCCGACCGTCAGCTGAACTTCCCGCGGATCATCAAAGCGCGTTTCACTGAGCGGTGATTTGCGGATCTCGACGATCCGTCCCTTGAGGATTGTGTCGGCAGTTTCGGCGTCTTCCAGTCGATAGGCGCCGCGGGAGCGAATTTCACGCTGCACGGCTTCGGTGAGCAGATAGTCGACGTTGCGACGGAACGAGCTGGACTGGAAGACCGGGACATGCACGCTGGTCACGCCCTGCACCGCCTGTGGCCCGAGCACGTACCCGCAGCCGCTCAGCAGCAGCAGGCTGTGGATCAGCAGGATGGCGAGACGATGCGACATGGTGACGAAAACCCTGTTCCCTGTTCTAAAGCGTTGCGTGTCCTGAAGTATCCGGACTGCTCACGGCCTTCACAGGCGGACCCTGCGAGCCTTGCGTTCCCGGTTCTCCGGCGGGTGACTGGGGCAATTGTTCCAGCAGTTCCGGGAGTTCCGGCAGGCCGGCAAGATCGCTGCGATCAATGGTGTTCAGGATGCTGCGTGCTTCTCTGGCGTAACCCGTATCCGGGTACTCCGACATCAGCCGCACGCAGGCGATTGCGATGGCTCGCGGACGGTTCTTGCGACGATAGTAATCGACCATGGCCCACAGTCGCTCTGCTTCCTGCAGGTAGATCTCATCGAGGTCTTCGCGGATCTGCGAATTCTGGTGCGACACAGGGAACAACTGGAGTGACTGTTCCTTGAGTCTTCGCGCTCCCTGCAGATCGGCACCTTCGTAATAGGCCCCCTGATAGCTCATCTGCTTCACATGAGCACCGAGAACAAAAGCGGCTTCCAGGTGGCGACTGTCGGGATATTCATCGCGGAGGATTTCGTAGTAGCGGTCAGCTTCGACGTAGTTGGAGTGTCGCTGGTAGTGGGTGGCGGTGAGCATCAGCGCGTCGTCGGCGAGCGGTCCGGTCGGGTCGTTCATCCAGATGGATTTGAGACATTCAAGGGCGCGTCCCTGGGTATCGAAAACGGGCCTCGAACGATCGTGAAAGTTCGGCAGCACACGCACTCGGAGTGTCGGGTCGCTCGGCTTTTCACCTGAATCCGTGACCTGCGTCACGGTGGGCCCCTGGCCATCTCCCGACTCGCCGCTCACCTGCCGAATCGTCCCCTGTCCGCCAGGTTCGGCGACTTCGAGCCAGGCCAGAGCGATCGCGTAGAGCCGACGCGTGGCGGGTTCGACGTAGCGTGTGGAGGGGTAGTCCTGGAAGAGCTGGTCGTAACCGTCCTGGGCCTTTGAGTAGCGTCCGAGGGCAAACCAGCTTTCGGCGAGGTAATACTGCGCTTCCTCGCCCAGCGAGGATTCCTTGAATTTCTTCGCAGCTTTGCGGCACAGTTTGATGGCTTCTTCATAGTTGCCGGACTCGAATGTCGTGCGGCAGAGTTCCACTTCGCGGCGTTCTTCCGGAGAAAACCGGCGTCCCATTTCCAGCGGTGACTGTTCTCTCCGTCCGAATGAGAACGCGTCCCGCAGGCGATCCCGAAACCCATTCACGCCCTGTGGTGCCGGAGTGCCGATCATCCCGGTCTCAGAATCCCGGGAGAAGGCCGAGCAGCCGGCGGATGTGAACAGCAGGAGTAGCAGCAGGGGGAGCAGCAGGGGGAGCAGCGGGGGGAGCAGCGGGGACGACCGGGAGGGTTGGGGGGCGGAGGGTTGGTGGGGGGCGACGATTTCGCAGAGCGAAATCCGACATTCAGGCCTGGCGCAGCCCGGCGTACAGCCCTTCGTGGGGACCATTCGCCGTCCGGAGCACAAGGCCGCTTCCTGTCGGCTCGTTCGCATCCTGCTGTGCACCTTGAAGGAGAGAGAAGAAAACGTCAGTCGTTGAACGGCAGGTATCGGAGAGTCTGGGGCTTTCGCCCAAGCACGCTGACAATTGCAGATACGGAAAGTCTTCGACATTCCGACAACTGTTGAGGGGTCAGGCGAATGCGTCCCGCGGCTGACGTGGTCAGTTCGCAGAATCGCCTGAGAATCTCGATGGCCACAGCGGACACCGAAGAGCCCGCAAATTCCTCGCTGCGACAGGCGGCACAGAGCAGTCCTCCCTGACTGACCCAGTGAACATAGCGACCGGTGAGTTCCACCGCGGCGCCGCACACTGCACATTCGGTCAGGTTCGGAAGCACTCCCGTCTGCTGCAGCAATTTGACTTCATAATTCAGGACCACCGCACCCGGCTGGCAGTCTGGTGATTCCAGACACCGCAGGGTGGCTGAAGCCAGGTCGTACAGTTCGGGATGCGGATCAAATTCTTCTGTGAGTCCGTTGAGCAGTTCCGCAGCATAGTAGCCTGCGTACAGGCGAATGAGCCCATCCGTCAGACCCGGCTGCTGTGGTTGAAACCGGCAGTTCAGGCGGGCTTCCGTGAGCAGATTCAGGGAGCCCGAAGACTTGCGAATAAAGACTACGCGACACTCCGAAAGGAGGTCAAGAGCAGCATCAAAGGGGCCTTTGAGCCGTTTTGCACCCTTGGCCAATGCGGAAAACCGACCAAATTCTCGGCTGAAAAAGGTCACAACCCGGCTGGATTCGCTGAAATCCACCTGGCGAATCACCAAGGCGTCGGCTTTTTCCAGCGACACTGAACCACCCCCGCACTTTTCAACAGATTCTCTGACCGTCGCGATTCTTCGGCAATTCCAGCCTTGCTGACCGCCTCAGCGATCCTTCTCGCTGGATGTGCCGTCGTCATCGCGGATGTAGTCATGGCAGGTGACGCAGGCTGCGGTGAGCTGCTGCTGATACCAGGCGACTCCTGCCATGCGTTCTGCCGCTGCCTCCTGCTCCAGCCGCGCTGCCAGCCGCATGAACTCGGTGCGAAAGTGTTCGTACACCTCGTCATCGCCCGGTTTGTGCTTCCAGTCGCGAGGCGGATCGAGGCTCATCAGTTTGAGCGCTTCGGCGGATTCCCTGACAGCCACCAGATCGTGAACAACAACCCCCCGCAGAATCTGCTCAGCCCGATCCAGCTTCGCCTGCATCAGCTGGTCCACATCCTTGCCTTTAACCAAGCCTGGCGGGCGGTTCACAGGAATCGGTACAACTCGGTCCTGGCTGCTGAAACCCGCCGCAGCAAAGCCCGAGGCGGCTGCGGCAATCAGCAGCACTGCGGCCATTCCCCATTGTTTCTCGATTCTCATGCCAACTGCCTCCGTGTTTGCAGAAATTGCCGGCCGTCCTTGTGGAGTCTAACGCAAGCCGGCGAGTCCTCACAGATCAGCCCGCAGACGCGGGAAACCGTGGGAACGCGAGGCTGGGATGGTGAAGCGGTGTGAATTCGGGCGAATTGGGATGTTTTCAGTTCTGCTTGCCAATTGACAGCTCTCACCGCGATCCCTTGTGCAGGGACTGTTGGTCTCTCGCAAAGGCGCCAAGACGCAAAGGAAGGACAGAAGGTTCAAATTTCCAACATTTCCAGCTTTGCGCCTTGGCGCCTTGGCGTGAGGTAAGATTTGCTGCAGCAAGATGCCAGGCGACGCGTCTGCATGAAATCCGATAGACGATCTCAAGTGTCCTTAACACCGTTCCGCCATCCCAGCGCGAGGCTGGGATGACGAAACGGTGTCAGCGGTGTAATCCGGGCTGTTTTCATGGCATCACCCATGTTTACGCCCGTCAGCCCAGTTGCGCGAGGCGGGCATACGAACGCTCCCGGGGTGCATGCTCCCGGGGTGCACGCTCCCGAGGTGCATGGCACCAGAACGACAAAGGTGCAGACGAAGGTGCATGGCACCGAAAGGCAGAAAGTGTTTTTTAGATACCCTTTACGACGACGGCTCAGCAGGAGTTTCGCCCTCCCGGCTGTACCCTTTTGGCAGCGAGTTTGTCCAGTGGGCGGTACCGCCTGGTGCATCGCGGAATCCTGCTGCAGGATGCTGTGAAACTGCGCAGCGTATTGCGGAACAGTGCAGGATCTTCCTGCGAATTCGTGTGGAAATCGCGTTTCAGGGGGTGGCACGGCTTTTGCTGGCGGATGCATCCGCATGGGCAATCCGATGAGCCCGAGCGGAGATTCCGCGACGGTCCGCAGTCCATGCCAAACTCTGCCGAAGGCGATGATTTCTCATGAATTCACTTCAAATTCTTTCATCAGAGAGTTGAACAGTTTGCCTTCGGTGAATACTTTGACGATGAATGTGTTGAGTCCGCCTGCACCAGCCATCTGTTCACGCTCCCGTCTTCGAGACACGCCTGTCTATCTGTCTCGCCTGCTGGTCTGCCTCCTGCAGCAGACAAGTTCCATATTTGGTCTTGTCCTTTTTCCCGTCTTTTCCAGGAGAGTTCCGTGGTTCGTCGTCGCGCATTTACGTTGATTGAGTTGCTGGTGGTGATCGCGATTATCGCGATTCTTGTGGCGTTGCTGTTGCCTGCCGTTCAGCAGGCCCGCGAGGCCGCTCGCCGCACCCAGTGCAAGAACAACCTGAAACAGTGGGGGCTGGCACTCCACAACTATCACGACACCTTCAACACCTTTCCTCCGGCACTCAACAATTCCGGGCGATACAACAGCACAGTCTTTTACACGGTGAACAACCGCGTCCAGAACACGTCCGGTTTTGTGCTCCTGCTGCCCTACATCGAGCAGGCCAACGCCTACTCCCGCTACGACTTCAACCAGACCGGCAGCTTGTCCAATCCCTATGGCCTCCCGATTGCCGGCAACGTTTCTGCGAACGTCAACGCTGTCATCACCTCCATGTCTCTCCCGGGATTGCTCTGCCCTTCTCACCCCCAGGGCGGCGAAATTTCAAGTTCCGGCATCACGTCTCAGGCGGACTTCTACAGCCGCGAAAACGCTCGTCGTGCCAGTTACGCCTTTGCCACAGGCAGCATGACCGACTACAGCGCGGCTCACACCGCCTACAGTGGTGACGTGCGGCAGGGCGTGTTCGGCAACAGTGGCGGTGCGCGGTTGCGCGACCTCACCGACGGCACCACCAACGTGATCGCCATCGGCGAAGCCTGGGGCGGCGCCCGCTACAAGACCAGCGGCAGCTTCGGCCCCTGGGGACTCACTGGCACCCACACCTGCTGCCACCTCTACACGCCCTCCAACAGCAGCACCGTGCTCGATGCCACCACCATCGCCCCGTTTGTCAATGATTTCCGCATCAACGCCGCCTACCAAAACGATGCACTCAAACGCCAGTACGCCTGGGGCTACGGCAGCGGTCACACGGGTGGCTGCCAGGTCGTCCTCGGTGACGGTTCCGTGAAATTCCTCAGCGAAAACATTGATGCCCTCACGTTCTGGCGTCTGACATATTCGCACGACGGTGCCGTGGTCGGCGAATTCTGATCGCCAACCTAACACCCCTCTCCCCCCCAGGAGAGAGGGGCCGGGGGTGAGGGGTCAATCCCCCTCTTAATCCCCCTTTTCAAGGCCCCTTCCCCCCTCCCGCACACACCATCGCCCTGCCACCGAACCCCGCGTTGCGATGCTCTTCGGTGGCAATGACAGGTGTGGCACAGTGTTGTTGGGGCAACTGAGTTTGACTGCTGACTGCTGACCGCGTTTTGCCCCCTCACCCCCGACCCCTCTGCCCTTCGGGGGAGAGGGGGGTTTTGTTTGGATTCTCATCAGGTTGGTATCATGACAATCCCACGTTCCATCCGTTCTACAGCTTTGCTGGTTATCTGTCTGTCACTGCTTCCCGTCCTCTCCGGGTGCGGTGAAAGCGTCAAGCCCGGTCGTGGGGTGGCCGTTTCCGGCACCATAACGCTCGGTGGCAAACCGCTTGCAGATGCTGAGGTGCTGTTCACCAACGAGACCTTCGTGGGAGTGGCCAAAACCGATGCCGAGGGGCGTTATCGGCTGGTGCAGGGAGCTCTTCCGGGCAATAACCGCGTGAGCGTTTCCAAGTATGAAGGAGGCCAGGGACCAGGTCTTGTCAGCCCGCAGGCGGAGACCGATGGGATGGACGCAGGTCAGCAGTCTGCCGCTGACATGGGCTGGGGAGCTCAAAAGCAGAAAAAAGAGGGCCCCAAACAGCTTGTTCCCGGTGACTATTCCAATCCGTCCACCACCAAACTCACCTATAACGTCCCCCCGGAAGGTGCTGAAGGTGTGGACTTCAATCTGTGATCCGAGCTGTTCCCGCCGCGTTTCCGCACTTGCATCCGTCGCCGATCCTGAAGAGAATCCGCAAGGCAGTTTTCTTCAGGGTTTCAATGACTTTTCGGAGTGTTCCTGTGCGATTGCGGCTTTCTGCCTTTCCATTCGCAGCCTGCTGTCTGATCAGCATCTGCTTTGCTGCACCGCTCGCTGCCCACGAGGGCCACGGAGCCCCCGACGCGCAGCACGGACTTCTGCACTACGTCGTCAATCCATCGCACGCAGTTCCTGCACTGGTCATCACCGCGATCACAGTACTGCTCGTCGCCAGGCTCCGCCGCAGACGCACCGTGTGAGCCCGTGCGTTTTTTAGTGCCGCGACGCCCCCTTGTGTCGCACATCTCCGGCCTCAATTGCGCACCATTTTCCCGGAACCGACGCCGCCGCGCGCACTTCACAACTCAGATTGGTGGATTCAGGTCCCGCGGTGAACAGGCGGCTTCCACCATGCTCATTTTCCGATGCAGAACCGACTGAAGATGTGATCGAGCAGATCATCTGTGCAGACTTCACCCAGAACCTCTGCCAGTTCCTGCAGAGCTGCACGAAGTTCCACGGAAAGCAGTTCATCACCCAGCTGCTGGCTGGCCGCTTCATTCGCTCGCTGCAGGCAGCCAAGGGCTCGTTCCAGACTGTTGCGGCAGCGTACGGAACTGGATGCCAGCAGTTCGGTTCTGGCCTGACTTCCGCCAAGCAGCTGTGCGACAGTGGCTGTACGGAGGGCGTCAAGGCCACTTCCCGTTGCAGCGCTCACGATCAGTTCCGCAGAACTGGTGACACCGTCTCGCACCAAAGCCAGATCCCCCCGCGTGCGAACTCTCAGCTGCCGCGTGCTGTCCGGAATAAGCCTCTGCTGCAGCATTTGATCCGCCGCGGCGTCTGCGTCAGGAAGATCCGCCGCGGAACACCACAGCACAAGATCTGCTGCCCGCATCTGTTCTTCCCGAAACTCCTGTGCCTGAGAGCCGATGGTCTCTGCGGCTTCCTCCCAGCCAGCGGTATCAATAAGTTCCACAGGTACCTGCCCTAACTCCAGCCGCGCGGACAGGTAGTCGCGAGTGGTTCCGGGGATTGGTGACACGATCGCCTGATCCCGACCGGCCAAAGCGTTAAAGAGGGTGCTCTTGCCGGCATTCGGCAGTCCCGCCAGAACCACACGACGCCGATAACCGGGGGCCACCTTCGTCCCGGAATCCTGCAGCAGTCCCGCGATCAGCTGCACCGCAAGCTCCAGTCGGCTGGCAACTTCCCGACGACTGACGAACTCAATATCTTCGTCGACAAAGTCGAGCCCGGCTTCGAGATCTCCCAGCAGTGCGATGAGGTCTTCCCGCAGCTGCCTCAGGCGGACGGTGATGCCACCACCCAGTTGCCCGAGCGCCTGCTGGAGTTCTTCGTGATCGGCGGCCTCGATGACTCCCAACACCGCCTCTGCCTGCAGCAGATCAATGCGTCCATGCAGAAAAGCGCGGAGTGTGAATTCACCGCGACGGGCGATCCGTACACCGTACCGGAAGAGTTCTTCCAGTATGGCTTCGAGCACGGCTTCATTCCCGGGCACATGCAGCTCCGCAAGCGGCTCACCTGTGAAGCTGCGGCGTCCCGGCCAGAAGCAGAGTGCAGCTGGGATGGCAGCCTGAATTCCGGCCCCGCGAACGTAGCCGGGAAAGCGTCGCGGCACTTTCGACTGCTTCCAGGCCACATCTCCGCTGTCAGCAGAAAAAACTTCTGCCACTACGCTCGCTGTCCCTTCACCGCTGATCCGCAGAATCCCGCGAATGGAGGTGCCGGCTGCTGCCGCCGCTGCTGCAATTGTGTCATCCGTGTTCCACACCATCGTGCGCCCTTCATTCCCGCATCCATCTCAGTTCCGTTTGAGCAGCCGTCGAAAATTGCCGCCCAGAATCCGGCATTTGGCGTCTTCCGTGATCCGCGCGGCTGTGACCTTGCTGAGCTCCGTGCCGAGCGAGCGGGAGGGCAGATGGCTGCCGAAGACCACTCGCTCAGCCCCAAGTTCCCGCACCGCCATTTCCACAAACCCCGCCGTTGCATCAAACCCGGATGTCTCCACCGCAATGTTTGGCTGTTGTCGGATGGCCCGCAACCCCTGCTCCCATTCCCCACCCGCATGCGCACAGACAAAAGGTTGCTGTGGATATCTGGCTGCCAGAACCGCAAGTTCTTCAGGAGTCGATTCGCCGACCGATTCCTTTCCGCCCGTCTTGTACCACGTGTGCTGCATGATCAGCCCGCCGCAGCTGTGGATCTGCTCCACCAGCGGTTCGACATTCGCATGCGAACAGCAGAGTGCCCCCGGGCCGCCACCCGGGAAGTACACGCCGCACATGGGACCGTCCCGCAACCACCGCTTCACAGCATCCTGTGCGGCCGGCAGATCCACAGCACTCAGCTGAATCATTCCCACGAATAACTCAGGCCAGCGCTCCAGCGGTTGCAGCACCAGGCCCGGTTCACGCCGCAGTCGCGATTTCAGCATCGCATCACCGGTTGTGCCAGTCCCCACATGCGGAAACCAGCAGAGCTTTTCGAAGTGGCCGAGGCGAATGGCCGGCAGGGACCGTTCAATGTCCGCCAGCAAGGCGCTGCCACCGTCCGCGCCCGGATGCCCGTGCGCGGGTGTGAAGTAGCTGTCCCAGATGCGGTAGCCTGCCAGCAGATCAGTGGAGGGCAGGCCTGGCCGCAGAGAATCCGTTGCCATCAGTGGACATTCCCGCAAACAACTTCGAGTCCCGATTCATACACGCTGCGCAACTGCTCCTCGGCCAATCGTCCGGATTCGTGCACGCGAATCAGTGCCGCCTCCGGAATCAGAAACGGCGTGTGACTTCCGAACACCACTCGCCCCGGTGGCAGACTCTGCACCAGCCGAGGCACTCCATCTGTTCCCTCCAGCCTTGCGGTATCAAAATACAGTCCAGGCAGTTCACAGAGTTTCTGCGCGAGCCCGATGGATGGACGCGCATTCAGCACCTGCAGGCGCAGACCATCCAGCCCGCGACAGGCTGCTGAAAGCGGTTGCAGGTCAACGTCTGCCGTGCGAAATGAATCCGGCTGCGTCCGCCGATCCTCCACCGCGGCCACCAGCTGCACAAAGAGGCCCGACGCCAGAGCCTGCTCCAGCAAATTGCGGAAATCGGGATGGTCGAGCGCATAGCCGTGAACTCCGGGATGCAGGCGAATTCCGCGCATGCCCAGTTCCCCCCGACACACCGCGAAGTCCGCCTGCCAGCCGGGCTTTGCGGGGTTCACCGATCCCACTGGCAGCAGCTCCGCACGCCCCCGGCATTCCTCAGACAACCGCCGATTCACACCCGTCAGATCGCGATGAAACAACCCTTCGAAACTTCCCGCGATCGCCACGGCAACTCCCAGGGACCGCAGGGCGAGACAGAGTTCGCTGGTGCTGTCCAGAGGTAAGCGACGGAACGGCCAGCGAAAGAGACTGATATTGGTATCGACAATCCGCAGCGGAGGCGCAGTGGTCACACCGGCCGCTGCTGCTGGATTTGTGGTGCGACCTGAGACCCACACACCCATGCCCGCACAGGCCGCCGCCGAAAGAGCCCCTCGCCGCGTCACCTGACTGACCGCCCCCCGGTCAGGTGAACGGGACATGGGCTGGAAGATCTCTGATGCCAGCTGCGAACCTGAAACGCAGGCTTCACTCGCCGGACGCGGCAGCAGCAAAGCGGGGCGTGAGTTGGGAGCGGAGGAGGTTCGGCGACCACTCACCTCCGACCCCTCTCTCCTTGCAGGGGCGAGGGAGGAATCGATTTTCGTTACGCGTTGCGGCATGAGATTCTCCTGAAAACTAATGCACGATCTCTGTGACCACGCGCGGCGGCACGATTCCAGTGAGTCGCTCTTCCAGCCCCGAGCGTTCCCAGGACAGGAGTTGATGGTCCAGCCCCAGCAGATGCAGAATCGTGGCGTGGAAGTCAGCAACGCTCACCGGGTTTTCAATGGCGCGGTGCCCGAATTCGTCCGTCTGTCCCCAGCTCATCCCGCCACGCACTCCGCCACCCGCCAGCCACGACGTGAAGCCCTGCATGTTGTGGTCCCGACCGGTGTACACGCGGCCGGCTTTCTGCGTCGTCGGGGTGCGGCCGAATTCGCCTCCCCAGATCAGCAGCGTGGAATCGAGCAGTCCGCGTTCCTTCAGGTCCGCGAGCAGTGCGGCGGTGGGACGGTCGGTGCGCCGACACACCGCCCGATGGTTGGCTTCCAGATCCGCATGACTGTCCCATGGCTGCTCTTCCATAAACAGCTGAACAAATCTCACTCCACGTTCCACCAGGCGACGGGCCAGCAGACAGCGGCGACCGTATGAATCCGTCGGCTCGTCCCCGATCCCGTACCGCTGCTGTGTTTCACGCGTTTCCCGGGACAGATCGAGCGCCTCGGAGGCGGCCAGCTGCATCCGCGCCGCCAGCCCCCACGCCTCAATCCGCGCATCCAGATCCGCTTCATACGGGCGATCCCGGCGATGCAGTTCATCCAGTCTTTGCTGCAGCTGTCGTGCGGCGGCTGTCACGGCGTCCGGCTGTTGATACTGCGGTCGCAGATTCAGAATCGGAGAACCGGTGGCACGCAGCGGAGTTCCCTGGAAGACCGGCGGCAGAAAACCGGACGTCCAGTTGCGATCTCCGTTTTTGGGGGGGCCCAGAGGATCCGTCAGTACGACCCACGCCGGAAGATTCTGGTTTTCAGATCCCAGCCCATAGACCACCCATGCCGGGAGCGTTGGGTAACCCATGAATAACCGACCGCTGTGAATTTTATACAAGGCGTTGTCGTGGTTTGGATGGTCTGTCCACAGGGAATGAATCAGGCACAGATCATCCACACAGTCCGCAGTGCACGGCAGCACATCCGCCATCCACTGGCCACTTTCGCCATACCGCCTGAAGCGATAACGGCCCCCCATCAGCACACCGACGTCAGCTGTGCCCTGATTCCCCAGCGTCTCTCGGTTGCCAGGGAAGGGCTGTCCATCCATCCGATTGAGGACCGGTTTGGGATCGAACAGGTCCATCTGACTGGGGCCACCGTTCATGAACAGCTGAATCGCCGCGCGTGCCCGTGGAGGATGATGCGGAGGACGTGGCTGGAGCGTTGCCGGGCTGCTGCCCGCAGCGCCGTGGTCTGAGTGCGCTGCGGTGCTGATGTTGGTCCCGAGCAGCTGCGCGAGGGCCGCTCCGGGCAGACTGCCGAAGGCGCGGGCAAACAGACTGCGACGGGCAAACAGATCTCCCCCCATCCGCTCCCTGTGCACTGCTTTGTGCTGTTCACCGTCAGTCAACATACAGAAAAGCCGCCGAACTGAAGAGGATATGGCAATAGACTTCCAGAGCTCGCTGGCGGTCGCCGGACCAGGCTGCGGTGAGTTGTTCAAGGGCGGCTTCAGCGGCCTGCTGTTCTTCAGCGGTGGGGCAGCGTCCAAGTGCCAGCTGCCCTGCCGTTACCACCGGATTGCTGCCCGTGTCCTGCACCGCCTGCCGCACACGGGCCGCGAACGACACCGCCAGTTCGCGGAGTTCGCCGCTGTTCGCCAGCAGCAGCGGCTGGAGTGCCGTACTGGAGATGCTGCGAACCTGGCAGTTGGGGCCCATCACCGGATAGTCGAAAGCTGCCAGCAGCGTTGGCATCTCCGTTCGTCGATGCAGCACGTAAATGCTTCGTCGCCAGTTTCCGTCCGGGCGTGCCAGCACGGCTGCGGCCCCCGACGTGTCCACGAGTACCGGATCGGGAAGGCCACCGGCGTCCGTGTTCAGCCGACCGGAAACGGCCAGCAGTGAATCCCGCAGCGATTCTGCATCCAGTCTTCGCAGAGGCATCCGCGAGATCAGGCGGTTCTGCGGATCGCGTTCCCGGTGCAGCGGCGTCACATGACCTGACTGCCGCCATGCACGGGAATTCAGCATCAGTCGATGCAGACTTTTGATGCTCCATCCGTCATCAATAAACCGCAGCGCAAGCCAGTCAAGCAGTTGCGGATGAGTCGGTGGCGTCCCCTGGCGACCAAAGTTGTCTACCGTCACCACCAGGCCCGCACCGAAATGATGCTGCCAGAGCCGATTGACGAAGACGCGGGCCGTGGTGGGGTGCTGCGGATCCGTCAGCCACCGGGCAAAGGCAAGACGCCGACCGGTCTTTGGAGTGCCACCAGGGAATGGTGGCTGCGGGTTGAAGGGCGTCCGGCTGGAGGTCAGCACGGCAGGTACACCCGGGTCGACCGGACCGGCCGCCTGAGTATGCTCGCCGCGACGCAGCAGATAGGTGGGCGATGGATCGCCACGGTCCCACAAGGCCCGGATGGTGTCCGCCGGTTCCAGCTGCTGACGCAGACGATGGATTTCCAGTTCCAGCTGCTGCCGGGAACGACGGGCTTCCAGCACTGCAGTGGTCTGCGCGCTGTCGGGCAGCACCTGCACACGCTGCAGTCGTTCCACCAGTTCTCTCTGGACAAGCGAACGAATGTTGTCAGCCACATCAAGTGCCTGCAGCGTGGCCTTGTTATCGGACTCGGACTGTTGTGGATAGTGCTGCTGCAGGTATGTCAGCAGCAGTTGCTGTTCGGCCTGCTGCAGCGCTGTGCGCAGCGTCTTCAGACGGCGTTCCAGCGGAGGATTGGTGGCTGCGATTTGTGCCAGTCGTTCAGGCGTTTCCAGTCGCAGCGTGCGATTGCGAAAGGTGAGCCAGTCATGTTCGTCGAACGCACCCTGAAAAACAGCCTTCAGACGATAATAGTCGCGCTGGGGGATCGGGTCGTATTTGTGCGAATGACATCGCGCACATTCGATCGTCAGCCCCATCAGGCCGGAACCAACCACCGTCAGCGCGTCATTGATGACGCCCAGTCGCTCCGGGACGAAATTCATCGTTCGAGAACCGGTTTCATCCACACCCATCCGCAAAAAACCGGTCGCCGTCAGATTGTCAACCATTTCCGGCGTGACTCGTTCGGCGCGCGCTGTGTCGATCAGTTCATCCCCGGCCAGCTGTTCGAGCAGAAATTGGTTGTACGGTTTGTCCGTGTTGAACGCGCGGATGACATAGTCGCGGTACTTCCACGCGTCTTCCCGAATGGGGTCATTGGACACGCCGCCCTCTGAATCCGCATAGCCCGCCAGATCCAGCCAGTGTACGGCCCAACGCTCGCCGTAATGCGGCGATGCCAGAAGCTCGTCGATGAACTGAGCAAACCAGTTGGGGTCAGTCGAGGCCATCCAGCGCTGCTGGACTTCGAGAGACGGCGGGAGCCCGAGCAGGTCGAAGGTGGCGCGGCGAATGAGCACTTCACGGCTGGCTTCGGGAGACCAGTCCAGCCCGGCCGTCCGCAGCTGCTGGTGGATCAGGTCGTCAATTGAACCCGCACGAGGATCGCCCTGCGGTGGCTGAAAGGACCAGTGTTCGCGGTCGGCGGCAGTGACCAGCGGATCCTGAGAATCGCCGGACGACGGCGCCGCCGTGGCCGCCGGAACTGCCGCCCCCGAATCGGGACGGATCGAATCGGGACGGATCGGATCGGGACGGATCGGATCGGCCGTCTGCGGGCAGCCAGCAGCCACCCACGCCTGCAGACGCTCCACCTCCACCTCGTCCGGTCGCCGCACGAAAGACTGCAGCAGCTCTGCGGATGGCGGACAGGCTTCACTGAGGATTCGCTGCAGAAATGGACTGCCGGCCGGATTGCCGGGAATGACCAGCGGCCCGCGGGGACCACCACGGAGCAACGCTGTGACGGATCGCAGGTCCACTCCGCCCGCCAGTCGCTGCGGGCCATGACAGGTTTTGCATCGCAGCAGCAGAATGGGCTGCACAGAATGCTGGTCCGGTGGAGCGGCTATGGACTCGGTGACGGGCAGACCTGGTGCACCCTGCCGGAGCCATTCAAGGAGCAGTTGCTGTTCGGCGTCGGACAGTGGCGGTTCGCCTTCCGGAGGCATATCGCCGGCAGCAAGTCGCTGCCAGAGCTGGCCGGAAACGGGATCTTTGGAGGAGACGGCGGCTCCGGATTCTCCTCCGCGAAGTAACCCGGCGACCGACGACAGATCCAGACCACCGCGCTGCACCCGGGAATTGTGACAGTGGCTGCAGCGGGTGCTGAGCACAGTCAGGATGCCGGCTGGAACCAGACCACGTTCGTCGGCATGCACTGACGAGGAGAGCAGAAATAGCGCCGTGAGAGCAAGGCTGGCAATGCCTGTTGGGTGTAGCCCGGCCATAAGAAGCATCCGGCAGAAGACGTGAGCGACCGCTGTTTGACCAGACGCCTGCAAACAAGTCTACCGAGAGATCTTCCCTTCAGGCAAATCCGAAAGCAGCGTAATCGAAGACGTTCCGCCAGGAATGCAACGACTGCCGGGGTGTTCGCCTAAAGTTCCACCCGGGCAGTGTTGCGAAATCTGTTCTCAAATTACGGAATGGGCACTGGCGGAGCACCACCATCTTCACCCGCCCCGACTATTGAGAAGTTGATCCCGTTTGCATCCGTACCACTGGGAGCATCGCTGTTATCCAGGCTGTCGGCGAGCAAACCACCGGCGGTCTGACTGTTGGTGTCAGAAACGCCTGTGTATGAATAACTTTGGTTCAATAGAGCGATTGCCTGAGACAAATCGCCAAGCTCCTGAACCACAGCGTCACGGACAGACGTGATTCCCACCAGCAGCCCGAGGACAACAATCGTCCCCAGGAGCAGGCTCTCTGACGAAAGTAACATCCCGTCTTCTGAAAGAAGGAATGTTTTTATTTCCGTTATCATGCAGGAACTCCTCATAGTAATTTCTATCGCAGCACAAAATAGTGAGTGCAAATGCCCGCAGCACGCGCTGCGGCGGGTACTCAGGACGCAAGAGACGTGCCAATCCGCACAACTGTCCTAAACAACCCAAAGCTCCCTACCGCTACAGCCCGTTCAACCCCTAAACCCCTCAAGCGCCTCACAAACGAGCGCCCTTTTTCGATTCTGTCCACCGACCTCGCGGAATGAAACAGAGTGTCGCAGGAGCGAAACAGCCTGTCTCGTGCGGGGCGCTCGATGTGTTTACAAGGCGCCTCCACTGCACGGGGCTTGCGTTCGAAGGCAACCTCGATCAGACTTCACGGGAATGTCCCCCCAACTTCCGGAGGTGTTCCCATGCTCGTTCGTTCATCTGGCTTCGATTCGCGCCGCAGTTTCCTGCAGCAGTCCACCGCGTTCTCAGCTGGGCTCTTTCTGGGTGCCGCACCACAGCCACGATCGCGTCTGGACAAGCTTCGCATCGCCGTGATCGGCTGTGGTGGTCGAGGGGGCGGGAATCTGCAGTCCGTGTCTTCCGAACACATCGCCGCACTCTGTGATGTCAACGAGAACAACCTCAATCGTGCTGCAGCGGCTCACCCCACGGCCCGTAAAGACATCGATTTTCGCCGCATCTTTGATCATGCGTCCGAATATGACGCGGTGGTGGTGAGCACCTGCGAACATACTCACGCCTTCGCCACACTGCCCGCTCTGCAGCTTGGCAAGCATGTCTACTGCGAAAAGCCGCTGACCTATAACGTTCAGGAAGCCCGCATCATTCGCGAAGCCGCCGCCAGGGCCAAAGTGGCGACCCAGATGGGAACGCAGATTCATGCGGGCGACAACTATCGCCGCGTCGTGGAACTGGTGCAGACCGGCGCTGTGGGTCGAGTCACCGAATGCCATGTCTGGGTGGGCCGTGCCTGGGGTCTGCAGTCTGCCGAAGATGCCAAACGCAACGGTGACATTGTGCATGTCGAAAATCGGCCGGCCACTGCCGATCCCATCCCCCAGGGGCTGCACTGGGACCTCTGGCTCGGACCCGCCCCCGAACGTCCCTATCACAATGTCTACTTCCCCGGTCCCAAATGGTACCGCTGGTGGGATTTTGGCAACGGTACCATGTCCGATCTCGGCAGTCACTGGGTCGACCTCGCCTTCTGGGCGCTGAAACTGAAGGCCCCCAGTACCATCGAGGCGTTTGGTCCGCCAGCACACCCGGAGCTGGCTCCGGCCTCCATGCATGTCCGCTACGAATACAAAGCCTCCGGCGATCAGCCGGAACTCAGCCTGACCTGGTATCAGGGCAGCCACAAACCAGAGCTGCTCACCACCGGAAAAATTCCTGCGTGGGACAGCGGAGTGCTCTTCGTGGGCGACAAAGGCATGCTGCTCTCCGACTACGGGCGCCACGTGCTCCTTCCCGAAGACACCTTCAAGGACTTCACTCGCCCCGAATCATTCATTCCCAAATCCCGCGGGCATCATGAAGAATGGCTCCATGCCTGCCGCACCGGCGAACCCACCACGTGCAACTTTGAATACGCCGGCTGGCTCACCGAGGCCAATCACCTTGGCAACGTCGCCTACCGCGCCGGACAAAAGCTTGAATGGAACGCCACAGAAATGCGCGTCACCAATACCTCCGCTGCAGATCGCTTCCTGAAACGCGATCCCCGCGCCGGCTGGAAACTCAGCTGAGCTCACGCACCCCGGACTTCGACGACGCTGGCATCTTCGATGAGCAGCAGTCGAGTACTCACGGGGAGCTTCACGGAACTCGTCATGTGCCGCACGGCACTGCGGTATTCTTCAAGCTGCCCCGCGTAGTGCTCGGCCTTCTCCCTGCGCCACACGTCCGCGTCACCCCCCTTGCGGTCGGTTTTGAAGTCCACCACATCAGCGGCGACCACACGATCGCCTTCACGCACCAGCACCAGCCGGTCGATCGTCCCCTGAATCAGCGCGCCGTCGTGAATCCGCACAAACGAGCGTTCACGGTCCACCACCACCTCCGCCCGTCCCGCACGCACGGCATCGCACCACCCGGACAGCAGCGGACTGTCCCCCAGAAGGTCCCGGTTGAAAATCCGCCGAACAGCGGGAAGTTTGAGCGACTGCAGGAATTCATCGAGCAGTCGCTGGAGCAGTGCCGTTGTCAGACTCTGGTCCTGCACCTGCTGCCGCAGTCTGGCAAACAGCAGCGCCGGATCCGGTGTCTCTGCTTCGGACAGCCATTCCAGTGCCTCAAAGCCGGCATGAAACACGATGCCCCGCAGCCGCGGATCGATCGCTGGCAGGGTGTTCGGGAGTGGCGGACCGGAATGTCGGTCGCGGCCGGTTCGCGCCGGTGCTGCTGCGGCACTGGGCTTCGCTGCCGGATCCAACGCCACGCCGGAAGACGCAGCAGGCACTCGATCGTGCTGTGACGGCGTACGTCGCGGGAGTCCGCGTTCACGGCAGGGAAGCGGCTTTGCCAGACGAATTGCCGGGATCGCAGCGGACACCCTGGGTGTGATCTGAGTGGCCGAGGCCACTGCCAGCTGAGGCAACTGCTCACTCCAGTTCTCTGCCCCCGCCTCGTACAGCAGCTCCGATTCCCCCGCCTGCTGTTTGTCGGTCAGAGTGGCCATGAGCAGACCGGCAAAGGTGCCGGGGAGAGTCTTCTGAGTGATGGGCGGAGTCAGGAGCAGCAGCGCGTGACGCGCGCGTGTCAACGCCACATAAAACAAACACAGACTTTCCGTCACCATCCGTGCTGTGGTGTCAGCAAACGCCTCCTGCAGGTTCTGAGGAAGAACGGATCTGAGCTCTTTGCTGACCCAGATACAGACCCGATCCGGTGCCGCTGCCGGTGAAGGTCCGGTCCACGCGGCCTGCGGATGCTTGAAGAGTTTTGCATCCAGCTGTGGCAGCACCACGATGTCGAACTCCAGCCCCTTGCTCTGATGCACCGTCATCACACGCACCGCCGCCGGCTCAGACCGCTGAAACCGACTCTGCTCCAGCAGCCGCACAAAGTCGCTCGGATCAAGTGCCCCCAGTTCTTCAAAGGACCACCCTTCCGCGACCACCTGAGACAGCCGCAGGCGGTCGCGAGCACTGCAGTCGGCGTCGATCACCCGCGCCCACTCTTCCAGCGTATTCCCATAGCCGTCCTCCAGGAGCTTTCGCCGCAGTGAATCGGCCACCGTCACGGCCAGCTCGTCGTCCTCCCAGTCTGTGAGCCCGATCACAGGTCCCAGCGGCGAATTGGCGACGTGAAAACGGGAGACCGTGCAGGCCGGATGAGATGCCAGCTGCAGAGCCGACATCACGGCCAGTACGGCCGGGCTGTCTTTCGGCGGCGTGCCCCCTTCTTCACTGGCAGGCACACCCAGCATTGTGAGTTCATAGACCAGCCATGAGACAGCTTTGTTGTCGCGGGTGAGCACGCCAATCGAGGCACCCGGCGTCCGCAGATGCTGCTGCTGAATCTGCTGTGCCACCCAGCGATACCATGGGCCCTTCCTGTCCGACGAATCCTCTGTCTCCCAGCGTGGTGACGAACGGAATTCCACGCGGCCGGGCAGGTCCGTATGCACGGTCGAATGCTCCGGAAAATTCTCCGACCATCTGTGGCAGGCGTCCTGCAGTTCTTCCAGCGAGTCGTGCCGCTTCAGATTCATAAACACGCGGTTGACGGTTTCAATCACCACAGCTGAGGATCGCCGGCTCTGGTTGAGCGGTGCTTCCTGAATGCCGGGTACCGCATCCGCGACGGCATCAAGGATTTCCGCGACGCCGCCACGCCAGCCGTAAATCGCCTGCTTGCCATCCCCCACGCAGAAAATGCTGCCGCGGCTGCCCTGCGCCACAATCGACTCCGTGAGCCGACGCAGAATGGACCACTGATCCGATGACGTGTCCTGAAATTCATCCAGAAGCAGACACCGGAGTGCACTGTCGAGGCGGAAATTGAGCCGCTCGCCGTCGGCCGCTGCCGAATGGGCCAGCACCCGCGTGACATCACTGAAACGCATCCAGCCCTGCTCTGTTCGCAGTTTGGCGTACTCGCGGTCAAACCTCGCGATCAGACTGCGAATCGCCTGCATCTGCTGCGACCAGCGCTGGAGCAGTTCGGCAGCCGCGTGCTGGTTCAGCTCCCGATAAATCGCACACAGCGGCGCACTGATCTCCTTTTTGTAATACAGACAGTCACCGCTCAACACCTTCACGGCCATCCCGTTCGCCGGAAAGTCATCCCAGTTCCGGTCCCGAAATCGCTGAATGTCCGCATCGCGGGCCTTGATGAAGCGCCTGTCCGTGAGCTCCACAGCGAGCATCGCTTCGAGCAGCGCCTGCTGACGCGCGTCGGTCAGCCGCTGCCCCGCCGGAATCAACTGCCATGCCGCTTCCGATGTCCGCTGAAAAAGCTCGTGATAGTCACGGATTGTCGAATCAATCAGGTCCCGCACGCTGCGTTTGGAATGCCCTTTGGCCAGCATGTGCATGAGGTTCTGGGCGTCTTCCGGGAGCTGCTGTGACAGCACCGCGTCAATCGACTGCTCCCGCAGCTCCTGATCCAGATGCTCATCCAGAATGCTCCAGCCCGGCATCAACCCCAGCTCCAGCGTCATGCTCCGCGCTGCCTGCTGAAAATAACTGTCCAGAGTGCACACACGCATCCGATGCAGGTTCCGGGTGAGCTGTGTGAGCAGTTCACTGGCCGTGGCGGCGGTGAGCTGCGGCAGTTCGAGCGCCGCAGCCAGCTTCGCAGCTTCCGCGTCCGATTCCGCCCCCCTGGCCAGGCGCGTGAGCACTCGACCAAGGATCTCTCCGGCCGCCTTGCGAGTGAACGTCGTGGCCAGAATGGTTTCCGGAGGATTCTTCAGAAACAGCTGTCGCAGGAAATGACCCGAAAGCCTGTAGGTCTTGCCACTGCCCGCAGACGCCCGAATAAGCTGATGATCGGCCACGGCAATGCACCCCATATCCTGTTGCGCTGATACGAGCCACCACCGTCGGGGAGCAGGAGTCCAGCCGCGTTCACAGAAATCCCGGGTGGATCCTAGCGATTCAGGAGAATTTCTGCCACCACACTGCCATCCACACACACGAACTTTCGAGCAAACCGCCCCCCCATTCCCTTCCCATGCACCCCGGCCCCGAATCGCTCCCACCAGAGCGCTGTCTGCCCACAAACTCCCACTCGCCGGCTCAGCTCCCCTCTCCCCTC
>JBJTOM010000501.1:0-7775 GCA_046074585.1 Planctomycetota bacterium
GAGAGTAGAAAGTGGAGAGGAGACCGCAGGAGCCTGGAGAAAGTCGAGAGTTTCATCTCTCCTTTCTCCCTGCTCCTGCTCTATTTTTTGACGGCAGATGCCGTCAAAAAATCGATGTCAATCCCCCGGTAACGGTGCGTGCCAACGCGGCCAGAACCGAATCAGGAACGCACCAAAGCCTGACCGGCCGATTGACATCGACCGCAAGCCACAGGACGTTTTTTGTGATTCGTTCGGGCCGTGGGGCCTGACGATCGCGGGGGGATTGAAACATCCCAGTTTGTCTGTTTTAACACCGTTTCACCATCCCAGGGCGAAGCTCCTGCCGAGCCGCATCGATTTCACAAGCACTGCGCCGATCCCCGCGGGGGAGCAGGAGGATTCTGTGCTGTGACCCTGCAGCGCCTGACCTTGCTGCAGTGTCCATTCCATCGCGCTCCAACCGAATGATTCACCTTCGTCGCCCGGATGCCGGCATCACGCAAGCTGCATTCAGTCCGCACATATCGGACACGCTTCAGCCGCAGGCAGATGGCTGTTGCGAGCCGCAAAGGTGACTCCTCGCACCATCGTCAGGCAGCCTGTAAGCAGCACACTGATTGCTGCCAGGTGCAGGAGTCGCTGGCGCAGTCCCAGCGTAGCGTACGACAATCCGGCTCCAGTGAGGACCATCACAGGAATGGTGCCGAGGCCGAAACAGAACATCAGCAGCAGTCCGGAACCCGGATGCCCGGAACCAGCCGCCAGTAACAGAAATCCATAGACCAGTCCACACGGCAGGAACCCGGTGAACAGTCCCGCGGCAAAAGCGCCGCCCAGTGTTCCTCCACTGAAGAACTGTCGAAACAGTGAACCGGCCTGGCAGCCATGACTCCGGATCCGTCGCACGCGATGTTTCAACCACCCGGTGGCCAGCAGGCCCTGCGCGCACAGCAGCGATCCGGAGACAATCGCAAACAGGGACTGCAGCCAGACCGCGTGACTCCCTGCTCCGAGCACTTTCGCGCCCAGAGCTCCGGCAGTGACACCGAGAAAACCGTAGGTAGCGATCCGCCCGGCGCTCCATGCGAGCTGCCGCAGCACCGCTCCACGAACCCCATTCGTCCCCAGACTCATGGCCGCTGCGATGGCTCCACACATGCCAATGCAGTGCGCCGAACCCAGCAGTCCGCTGCCCGTAATCAGCACCAGCTGCCAGACGCCCGGATTCATGCCATGGCTCCCGCCGGAAACTCCGTCGCTGCCGTGAAATTCCGCGGCTCGCTGCCTGCCGACTGCGGGGTGATCACATCCGCATCCCGCAGCAGCGTCAGAGCATTCGAAATCACCACAAGACTGCTCACAATCATCAATGCCGCTGCCAGTGCCGGGTTCAGCCAGCCACAGGCAGCGGCAGCGACCCCGAGAGTGTTATAGCCAAAGGCCCAGAAGAGATTTCGACGAATGACACACGTCGTTCTGCGGGCATGTCCGACAGCCCACGGAACACCGCTCGGATCGTTCGACAGCAGGCAGACGTCTGCCGTGTTGCGGGACACGTCGGCACCGCAGCCGAGTGCCATGCCGACGTCGCTGACAGCCAGTGCCGGAGCGTCATTAATGCCGTCGCCAACCATGGCCGTTTTTTCTCCAGCGGCCTGCAGCCGCCGCAGTTCCCGCACCTTGGCAGCCGGTGACAGACCGCTGAGCACCGTCAGCTGTGACGCCGCCTCATGAGGATGCTCACGTGATTCCCTGCCGGGCTTGCCTGCTGCCAGCTGATGTGCCAGCCGCTCCGCTCGCACCGCCCGGTCACCCGTGAGGACGCAGACCTTCAACCCGTATGCGAGGCAGCCGGCAACTGCAGACGACGATTCCGGGCGGAGTGTTTCGCGAAACAGAAAGGCCAGAAGCGGCTGACCATCGATGGAAGCCACCGTCAGCAGGCCGGACTCCGATTCGCCACCCATGCTGAGCCGTGCCAGGTGATTCGGCAGAGCTGTGTCGTCGGCCGGGTCGGAACACGGAAGTGCAAACGCGGGGCTGCCCAGTCGCAGCCGCTGCCCGGCTGAATTGCTCGCTTCGATGCCGCCGCCGGGAATCGCTCGGATCGCAGTGAGCGGTTCGACGGGCTGGTGCGGCTCAGCAGGAGCTTCGCCCTCCCGTTTGAACGCGCCTGGCTCAGCAGGAGCTTCGCCCTCCCGCTGAAGTGTCTTCAGGTCCGCTTCTGTCAGCCGGGCGATTGCCACGGAACAGGGGTGCGTGGAATGTGCCGCCAGCCGGATGATTTGTGCAATGTCTCGCGGACCAGGGTTGTCCGTGAGCATTGCCACATGACGAACATCGGGATGGCCTGTGGTCAGTGTCCCTGTTTTGTCGAAGCACACGGTGGTGACGGCTGCGAGACGTTCGATGGATTCCCCGCTGCGAAAGAGCACCTGACGGCGTGCGGCCGTGCTGAGCGACGTCCAGACGGCGAGCGGCGTGGCCAGTCCCAGGGCACAGGGACAGGCAATCAGCAGAACACTCAGTCCCGCCTGAATGGCCCCGCCGGGTCCATTTGTTCCGTGCCAGTGCCAGGCCACTGTGAAAATGGCTGTCACACCCACCAGCGGCAGAAACCAGCTCGTCACCTGTTCCGCCAGACGCTGATACCTGCCCCGCGACAGGCGTGCGTCCTGCAGGAGTGCCAGCAGTGCAGCGAAGGAGCCGGAGCGGAGTCCGCCGCTGGCCCGCAGAACGACTGCCCCATCCAGATTCACCGTACCAGCCAGCACCCGATCGCCGGCATATTTGAGCACCGGCACGCTCTCGCCTGTGAACACCTGTTCGTCAACGGCCGTAATGCCCTCGAAGACCACTCCATCCACCGGGAAACGATCTCCGGGTCGGATCTGCAGACAGTCGCCCGCAACAATCTCAGTCGATGGTATTTCCTGCACGACGCCATTCAGCAGTCTGCGGGCGGACACCGGAAGCAGTGCGGCGAGCTGATCGAGCACTTCGGTGGCTTTCTGACGGCCGGCTGCTTCCAGCCAGCGTCCCAGAGTGACCATCACCAGCACCGCAGCGCCCACTTCAAAGTAAACTTTCTCGCTGCCCCGCAGCACCGCCACAATTGAGACCCCATAGGCTGCCGCCACACCAGTGACAATGAGCAGATCTGTCGTCAGCACTCCTGTCCGGCGGCTGCTGAGCGCATTCAGCAGCAACGGGACTCCCAGCAGCAGAAACACCGGCACACTCAGCACCAGACTCAGCCAGCGAAACACTTCGAATAACTGCTGCTGCAGCGGATCACGCTGAACGTCATACACGTCCAGCGACCACATGGTCATTGTAAAGGCCATCAGATTCATGGAAAAGAAGATGGCCAGTCCAAGCCGGACCACAGTCCAGCGGACAGTACCAGGCTGGCCTTTTTCCTGAGTGACTGCATGGGCGATCCGGCAGCCGTAGCAGCAGTACTCGTCCGCGGCAGCAGCACCGGATGCAGGGACCTCCGCCTTTAGTCCCGGGATCGGCAGACTGCA
Source organism: Planctomycetota bacterium (assembly GCA_046074585.1). Lineage (GTDB taxonomy): Bacteria > Planctomycetota > Planctomycetia > Planctomycetales > Planctomycetaceae > SXXK01. The sequence goes on from JBJTOM010000501.1 coordinate 3,513, forward strand.
CCAGCTGCAGCAGACTGCTGATGGAGCTGTGGCATTCATGGAGGCAGTACCAGTTCGACCTGCATCGCCGGGAAGAACCAGCGAAGAATATAAATCACGGTGAACACCCAGAACCCCAGCCACATCACGCGGATCGTCCACGGAATGTCATTGCCGCGATAATAGTGGTAGACGTGTTCCTGTTCGGGAGTGGTCTGTTCCGGGATTCCTGGCAGGGAGGGTTCAGACATCAGCGTCCAGCTCCTTTTCATTCAGCAGCATTGCGTACTTGGGATGTTCAAGGTCCCGGAACATCCCGTTGACGGCGGCCCACAGCAGCAGAAGCAGAAATCCGGCACTGGCGCAGACGTAGTTGACAATCGGCGTCACGGCAAAGGCCCCCTCACCGACAAGCCCTGCCCCGCCACTGGTCTGCTCCGCCAGCTTCGCAAACTCCATGAACTTCATGACGAAGCCGAGCATACTGGGGATCAGGATGAGCACACCCAGAACGAGTGTGACGGTCCATGCGAATGACTGTTCACGACTGTGCACCTGTGTATCCTGGACATTTGCGGATTCTTCCGGCGTCTTCATTGATTGTCCTCCGCGGCGGCCTCGGCATCGCCCTCAGCAGCCGGTTCCGGTTCCGGCCTGATCAGCGCCGATGGCACGTAAGCCTCGTAACAGGGATAGCTTTCCTGCCAGCTGCCAAGCCACTGGATGTAGGTCAGCATGGCCAGTCCTTTTGTGTTCGGCTTGTCCGGGGAACCATCGAAGAACCATGGATATTCCGGCATCGGCGAACCCTCGGAAACGCTCTCCGGCCGGAAAAAGTGCACAGCGTGCCAGTCGTTCGAGCGACGTCCGCCCTCGCGGCACAGGTCCGGCCCGACGCGACGGGTTCCAAACATCACCGGGCGCTGCAGCACGTTCTGATACTCCTCCGATCGCGACACAGGCCCCCAGCGTTTGTCCTCATTGGAGACCGGCCGGATAAACTGACTGTGACAGTGCCAGCAGCCTTCGCCGACGTACAGCTTGCGCCCATAGCTGAGCGCCTCCGCACAACGCTCGTTCCACCACGCGTTGTGCTCCATGTCACCACCCGGAGGCTTCCCATAGGCCGCCTCGAACGATTCCGGATACCGCCGCGCCAGGTCTTCAAACTGATACCGCAGATTGGCATTCACCAGCTCCGGCAGCTGCTTCTCCGGATAACGCTGGTACATCAGCCATGGCACAAGAGCGTTGGAGACAAAGGCCAGAGCGAAAAAGCCCAGCCCCGCCACGTACAGGATCCCGGATTTGCTTTCAAACATGACGTCACTTCTTCAGGTTCGATGTCAGAACAAATCGACTCAGACAGCCACCGGCACTGGTGTTGCTGCCGGCACGGGGCTGCGCAGCGTCAGCACAATATTTGTCAGAAATGCCAGCAAGCCTCCGAACATCGCCAGCCCCGCCAGCACTCGCAGCACCCAGAACGGCTGTGAAAAATCCACAGATACGTCCCACGGCTCCAGAGCCGCCCATGACCAGCCCTGAAACAGCCCCAGCAGAATCAGGTCCGCAGCCATCACGCCAATCCCCACCGTTGACAGCCAGTAGTGATATTCACATAACCGCCGACTCGCCCAATCCCGCCCCAGCACTCGTGGAATCAGATAGGTCATCATTCCCATGATCCACATCGTGAACACGCCAAACATCACCAGATGCGCGTGACCCACGACCCAGTCACTGAAATGAATGATCTTCTGAAACGTCAGCGTCACCTGAAATGCACACTGCAGACACGTCAGGAAGTAATGCACCATCCCGGTGTAAAACCAGCGCACAGGCAGATTGTGCCTGACGATCTCAAAGTTGCCCCGAATCGAACCAAAAAAGTTGATCACCACAGTGGTCACCACCAGCTCCACCGCAATCGTTGACACCACCGCTCCGTACTGCAGAAACATCGGGATCGGCGTGTACAGAAAGTGATGAATCCCCTGCAGCGGATAAAAGAAGGCCAGTCCCCAGAATCCAACCAGCGACAAACCATGGCTCCAGATGGGCTTCTTTGTCAGAATCGGCACAAAATAATACATCAGTCCCCAGCCCAGAGGCGTAACGAACAGTCCCACAAGATCGTGTATAAACAGCCCCCCCACAGCTCCGGCACTGGTACCTGACACCAGATACTCCGGAACAAAGTTGCCCATCGCATACGTCAGAAACGTCCACACAAAAGCTGCCAGAAAATACCACAAGGAGACATACACCGGACCCTGCATGCGGGCAATCGGAGTCATGAAGTTCACAGCCACCAGCAACAGCCCCAGCTGAGCCAGCGGATCCACCCAAACCGGCGTCTCACCCCACTCCAGTCCCTGGGCCTCACCCAGCAGAATGCCCACGGCTGTCGCCAATACCACCAGCTGCCACGCACCAAAAATCAGCCATGACAGTCTCCGGTCAAGCACCGGCTGCAGCGTCAGACGCGGAATTGCCCAGTGCAGACACCCCAGAAAACCATTCGCCAGAAATCCATACGCCACCGCATTCGTGTGCACCATCCGCCAGCGACCCGGTGAAAACAGCTCCAGACCCCGCAGCGGATTGTGACGAATCAGCTGAAATGACATCAGCAGCCCCGCCAGCATCGAGACTGTCAGAAACAACAGCGCCGCTCCGATGTAAAAGCCCACCAGCTTCTCGTCCACAAGTCCCCGACGGGACCCCTGATTCGTCTCACTTGTCATTTCAATCGCCACCCAGTCCAGAGAATTCACTGCCCGGTACGCATTCCAGCCGAATCACACACAGTCAGATCCGTCAACTCAGCACACGGCACCACTTAATTCCCCGCTGTGGCCACCGGCCGTCGATATGGCACATAAGCTCCAAGGCGGCTGAGTGCCGCCATGGTCCAGCCGAAAACCACATGAGTCGCCAGGGCCACCCACCACGGAAGCAGCGCGATGTCCGTAATCCAGTTGCCGCCAAACAGCAGCGGCTGGAGCCACGAAAGAATCAGGTAGTAATTCACAAACCAGACAATCGCTCCCAGCAGTGTCCCCACCGCAAGTCGACTTGCGAACGGTCGCTGTTCGGCCAGCATTGAAATGACACAGTGGAAGAGCGTTCCAAGAACCATTCCCGTACCGATGTACAGACAGCATCCCAGCGCCAGAATCATGCCATCGTCGATCACATAGGCTGTCCCTTCGCCGGAGGTCAGTCGGAGCGCCGGAGCACCCAGCGGGAAGGTCAGATACACGCCGATGATCTGCAGCGGATGCTGGCCAACCACCGTGGATCCAATCACATTAAACAGCAGACTGGCCATCGCCGCGACACCGCCCAGCACGAAGCCGGTGGTGATGTAGAAGACGCTGTAGAATCTGGCTGGCGTCCAGTCGCCGGGAATTTCCTGAGCAGCGATCTGGGCTTCCAGAGCCGCCGCCTGGCGTTTGAGCAGCTCAAGGTGCTCCCGCTTGTGCTTCAGTTCTGCTTCTGACATGACAACTCCGGTGCGGAGAGATTCAATGCGTGAAAAAGGAGGGGCAACTATTCGGCGCTGGAGTCCGTGTCGGCCGCAGGGTCTGCCGGCGGGGCCGCGAGGTACGGCTTGATCAGGCCTGCCGGTATCCCGGATCGGCCCGCCCGCGTGTCTTCGCGACGGCGCCCCGAAATTTCCAGCACGTAACTCACCAGATTCCACGCTCGCTCCGGATCTGCTTCAAGCACACTGCGAAAGCCTGGCATGGGAGTGCCGTTGATGCCGTTGAGTATTCGGCGATAAATGTCCATCGGCTCCTGACCGCCCCGCAGCATGCCCGATGTCAGGTCGGCAGCGCGAGTAGGAAATCCCCAGGCGTCCTGGCCGATATTGTCTTTGGTGTGCCCGCGCCCGTCTTCGCCGTGACACTTCGAACACCCGCTCTCCAGAAACGCCTGACGGCCCTGCTGAGCACGATCCGGAGTGAGTTCCGGCTGGGGAGTGAGCGATGCTGTGGAGAGTGTTCCGGCGTCCTTCCAGCGGCCAGCCACAACGTCCACATATTCCGTGACCACGTCGTCGTCGAGCTCTTCTGAGGATTCTGCTTCGCCTGCCAGAAGCCGCTGCAGCTCGCCACGCCGCGACAGCAGAATCACATAGTCCACCACAGCCTCAATATCGGCATCGGGCAACAGCCGGAACGACGGCATGGATGTGCCGGCAACACCCCGTCGCAGCGTCATCATCAGATCACTGCGCAGCGGCTTGACACCATAAGGCGTGGACGTGAACTT
>JBJTOM010000502.1:0-1567 GCA_046074585.1 Planctomycetota bacterium
CAGCATGAGATAACCTGCGGCAGTGACCTGTTCATCGTGCTGAGCGTCACTGGTGGCAGGGAGCAGATCACCGGCGATGTGTTCGCGGATCAGCTGAGGGAACGGCTTATCGGCATTAACAGCCTGAATGACATAATCGCGGAAACGCCAGGCATCCGGCAGCATCATACTGCGGCCACCACCGGTGGATTCGGCAAATCGAACCACGTCCAGCCAGTGCCGCCCCCAGCGTTCGCCGTATTGGGGGGAATGCAGCAGCTGATCGACGGTGGCGGTTAAGGCCGCTTCGGGGTCCTGAGCCCACGCGGCAGAGAATGACTGTTGGTGTTCGAGTGTCGGCAGGAGTCCTGTGAGGACCCAGGTGAGCCGGCGGAGGAGCACTTCAGGAGGTGCGTCGGTGGGGGGCTGGAGTCCGGCTTGCTGCCAGCGGGCGGCGACGAACCGGTCGATTTCAGTCCGAGCCCAGCCTTCGCCGGCCTGTGGGACTTCAGGTTTGCGAACCGGCTGGAAAGACCAGAACTGGCGGCCAGCGGCCAGATCAATCCCGGAAGCCCGAGGACGCGGCGCCGTGCCATCGCGAGGATCCACGGCGCCGGATTCGATCCACGTGCGGAAGTCTGCGATCACGGTCTCCGGCAGACGTCGGTCCGGGGGCATTTCGACGGTTTCGTGCCGCAGAGCCGGGAGCAATTGGCCGGCAGACGCGTCCCCCGGAACCACAGCCGGGCCGGAATCACCGCCCTGCAGCAGTCCCTGCCGGGAATCCACAAGCAGCCCGCCACGGATGTCCTTTGCTTCGGCTGAATGGCACTTGTAGCAGTGCTGAATCAGCACCGGGCGGATTCTGGCTTCGAAGAAGGCCAGTTTTTCCGGGTCCGGACCTGCAGGGCCAACTGCTTTCCCGGGTTCATCTGCCAGCGCGAAGGCGCCGCACGCAGCCAGAACCCACGGGGAAAGGATGAACAGGAAGGACTTCACCAGGAGACTCCTGCCGATGGACGGGAACCGAGCGTGCAAAATCTTACAGGCGAACGCGGGAAAATGCATGAACTTTATGGCGAAAAGTTGTTTCAGCCGGGCTGAGTTGCGACGGGCCGTGGCGGCAGGAGCGGTTTCGACGCGTTCATTCCCATGGCGGCTACGGCGGCCAGGGCGTTGACGGCGGCACACGTCACAAACGCGGTGTTCCAGTCTGTTACCTTTTCACTGATGAACATCCCGAAAAATACGGGCGACAGTGCCGCGCCGAAATTTCCCCACATGTTTGCCCAGCCAACTGCTGACGCCACAAAACGGCCGCCGACGTCCTGACCAAATGCCCAGCACGCCGGCGTTCCAAGGTCCGTCGCCAATCCCACCACCGCGAGGCACAACGCCGCCTGCACATCGCTCCCTGCAAACGGCACTGCCAGAAATGCAGCCACTACCAGCAGCCGTGAAGACGCCAGGGCAACCGATCGGCCCCACTTCAGGCCGAAAGCCCGAGTCAATCGATCCGTGAACACACCTCCCACAAACAGACCCACGATTCCTGCGGCCAGCGGCAGGCTTTGCAGCCATCCAGTGC
>JBJTOM010000503.1:0-2051 GCA_046074585.1 Planctomycetota bacterium
CGAGCACGAGGATGAATCCACAGATTGGGAAACCGTTTTTCCTTCCCAGCCGAATTTTCGCAAAGCTTCAGGTTGCGTCGGCTCAACAACCCGGTAGGATTCCGGAGTTCGGAAGAACCGGGGGGGCTGGGCCTGTGGCCTGCGGTCAAACGGTCAGCGATCACCGGCTGATCACGGCTTCGTTTGTTGTCCCCCTTGGTTTATGGTAGTGCTGGCCCCACTCGCCAGCCTCAACACTGCTGAACGCTCACACGAAAATATCTGGCAACCGGCATATGCCGCTGATCAAGAATAAAGAGTCATTGCGTGTCTTTTTGCTGACATCGCGCCTGCTCAACACGCAGGACTGGGCCCGTGTGCAAGCCGAGGTGGAGAGCCTGGCGGAGGTGTCTGCGATTCTGCAGCTTCTGGAACGTCGTCAGCTGCTCACATCGCTCCAGACCAGCCGGATTCTCAAGGGCGAGGTTGACGGGCTGGTGCTGGGCAAATACAAGTTGCTCTACCGCAACGCTTCGGGCAGCTTTGCGCGGGTGTTCCGTGCGGTGAACGTGGAAAACGACCAGATGGTGGCGCTCAAGCTGCTGCGGGAACGCTGGGTTGACGATCCGCGAACGGTGGCTGGATTCGAGCGTGAGGCGCGGATCTGTCAGAAGTTCATTCACCCGAACATCGTGCCGATTCTGGACATTGGCAATGAAGGCCGGTTTCACTATTTCACAATGGAATTTGTCGAAGGCGGCAACCTGCGTGACTTCCTCAAAATCCGCAAATCGCTCAATCCGCTCGAATCCACCCGCTGTCTGCTCCACATCTGTCTGGGTCTCGAATACGCACTCACCAAAGGCGCGTCTCACCGTGACCTGAAGCTCACCAATGTGCTCATGAGCAGCACGGGTGTGGCGAAGCTGGTGGACTTTGGCCTTGCGGGTGCTGAATCACCGACGCAGGCGGGGACCAGTGATGACGTCCAGCGGGCGCTCGAATACGCATCGCTCGAACGCGGCACCAACGCACCTCGCAACGACCCTCGCTCAGACCTCTTCTTCGCCGGCGCCATCTACTACGAACTGCTCACCGGTGAAGGCCCGTGGGAACGCACGCGGGACCGCGAAGAACGGCTCCTGCTCAGTCGCTACACCAACACTCGCCCGCTCTCCTCCCACAATCCCTCCCTGCCGGCAGAGGCGGTGCGGATTTGTCAGAAGCTGATGGAGGTGAGTCCGTCTGATCGCTATCAGTCGGCCACCGAAGCCGCTCGCGACCTCCGCGCACTGCTCACGTCACTCGGTGAACCGCAGACAACCAGTCACGGGCAGGCGCCATTAAAGGTCGAGGTGCGTCCGGATTTTCGGCTGCTGGTGGTGGACAATCAGAAAAAGCGTTGTGCGGTGGTACAGGAATACTTCGAGAAGCATGGATTTCAGGTGGGTTTTGCCGCGGCCCCCGAAAACGCCCTGCAGAAACTCAAGACAGCACCACCGGACGGCATGCTGTTCCTGGCCGACACAGCACTCGATGCGGTGCTTGAGATCTTCCCGCAGATACAGGCCTACGCACGAACGCTCAAAGTGCCCTGTCTGGCCGTGTTTGCATCCGGTGATGCCGAAGCAGTGAAGAAACGGATTTCGCCGACGCGGTATGGCGCGATGATGTTCCAGCCTGCCACGCTCCGGGAAATTCGCACGCACTTCGAGGAAATCGGTGCCGTGACACGGCACTAGGCCGCAGATTTTCCGCAGCCACAGCACCAATTCGTGGCAATCCAGGCTGTTTTCATGGCATTTCCCGTATTTACGCCCGGCAGCCTGGCTTCGGCAGGCAGGCGAGCGTCCAGTGTGCGGCCGATGTCAATCCGCCAGTGCTGCCCTGCGGCGCTTTGTCGGCCGCTGCGAGGACTTTTGGTCTCACGCAAAGACGCCAAGGCGCAAAGGAAGTCCAGGATGTGCGGGTTTCCAGAGTTCATCACTCCGTCGTCGCGCCTTTATGCCTTTCCGTGAGGTGAAAGCTGGCACAGAGAAACCGAAGGCGAACGGGCGAATTTGCGGGAAGTC
>JBJTOM010000504.1:0-1351 GCA_046074585.1 Planctomycetota bacterium
CAAATTTCAAACAATTCCAGCTTTGCGCCTTGGCGCCTTTGCGTGAGGTCAGAGTTGGTACAGCAAGATGCCCGCCGGCGCGTCTGCATGAAATCCGACAGACGATCTCAAGTGTCCTTACCACCGTTTCACCATCCCAGCTTCGCCCTCCCGGCAACCGCCCCCCCCTTGGCTCGGCAATTGCGGTTATCGCTGCAACTGCCCGAATCACCATAAACCGAAGAATCGTCCCAACCACGGCAGTCAGATCAGACACTCCACCTCGCTCTCACCGCAGCGACTGTCCCCGCAACGCGGGGCTCCGATGTCGTCTCTCGGTCTCCACGGCCGGCAGAACATCTCCGTCCGCAGGCTGCGGGGACTGTCCCCGGCAGGTTGGGAACCAGGCGAAGGTACATAGGCAAAGGTACATGGCACCCAAAACGCTGGCACCGAAACGCAGAAGGTGCGACAAAGGTGCATGGCACCGCAACTGCAAGGTGCATGGCACCGAAACGCAGAAGGTGTTTGGTGGATGTTCTTTACGACGACGGCTCAGCAGGAGCTTCGCCCTCCCGGTAACGGCCTTCGCCGGAAATGGAAGGCCACAGAGGTGGCAGCGTTGGTTCTGCGGGGACTGTCCCCGGTGGCCTCGCGAGCCGGATTCCGGTTGCCCACCCCCTGGTGGCTCTGCAATCGCGGTGATCGCTGCAACTGCGCAAATCACCACACACCGAACAATCGTCCCAACCATTGCCGTCAGATCAGACACTCCGCCGCGCTCTCGCCGCAGGGACTGTCCCCGCAACGCGGGGGTCCGGTGTCGTCAAGCCGACGCCACGACCGGCAGAACGTCTCCGTCCGCAGACTGCGGGGACTGTCCCCAGCAGGCCAGGAACCCGACAAAGGTGCAACATCAGGTGCATGGCACCGGAACGCCTCAGGTGCATGGCACCGGAACGCCAAAATCAGTCCCGGGCCTCGTACTCGTACTCAGTCCGCCCTGGCGGACGGTACTCGTACTCGAAAGGGCCCGTGGACGCACGACACGGGTACGACAAAAGTCAATTTCGGGGAACGAGTTGCGGCGTCGCTTAGCGGCCCGACTCCGTCACGGTCGCGGCTCGTTTTATGCCTGGCGTACAATCGGGAGGGCGAAGCTGGGATGACGAAACGGCGCGAACACGGGCACACTGGGATGTTTCAGTTCCGCCTCCCAGTTGACATCCCCCGCACGCCCATTTTTTGACGGCTCCTGCGGTCTCCTCTCTTCGGTCCCTCCGCGGGCAGCAGTTGGCGACGCGTTGTCACGTGGCAATGGCCCAGTGTGACGTCGGAAACATGAATACGAGCACCCTTCACGCCATTCGAC
>JBJTOM010000505.1:0-6690 GCA_046074585.1 Planctomycetota bacterium
CCCGCCTGGGGCACGTCACGCGTGCTCGAGTGACGCAGATCATGAATCTGACCAACCTCGCCCCCGAAATTCAGGAAGAGATTTTGTTCCTGCCAAAAGTTGCGGAAGGCCGCGAGCATTTGGTTCTGCGGCAATTCCAGAAAATGGCGGGGTTGACTTGCTGGAGACGGCAGCGGCGTGCCTGGCGAGAGTTGCTCTCCTCGGAATCGTGACGCACACTGACCGTGAGGCGACTCGTCCACGTTCGCTGATTCGCGTGCACCCAGTTCAACTCAGCTATTCTTACCGGGCGGGTGACGTCATCATCGCCGTGAGTGTCTGGGAACTCAGGAAGAGGCGGTAAGGATTGCCCGGCAGTTCAGCGAAATCCCATCGCTGGTGGAACGCCCTGGCCCGATCGTCAACGCAGTCAAGGATGACTGCCACGAACGCGAACGTCCGGCCCGCTTCATAACAGTCACGCAGCGCCTGTGCCAGCAGCAGATCACCCAGCTTCCGGCCCTGACAGTTTACGCTCACACCCAGCCATGCGAGGATTGCAGCAGGCAGCGCGCGTCGCGGCAGTTTTCGTGCGAGATCGGATGGCAGGTCGCCAAAGTCAACCTGCCCCGTCGCCAGCGTGCAGAAGCCAGCGATCGTGTGGTCTTTGTCGAGAAGAACTTTCGTGGCGGAGAGTCGCTTGTCCTGATGCTGCAGTGCCTTCGTGTGCAGCCAGTCATTGACCTCGTTCCGGCCACAATCAAACCGACGCCGCTGATGACTTCGCTGCAGCGGTTTGAGCGAGAACCCGGGAGGCCGCGCAACCCCGGTCATTTCGCGTCCCGCATAATGGCTGCCAGCCGCTTTTGGGCCGGTGTCAGTTTCGATGGGGCCTGCAGAGCCCGCCAGAACGCCAGTTGCTCGTCCGGGCTGAGCAGAACCGTCTGCTCACGGGCACTTGCAACCTCTCTGCGCGCCTGAGCCACCGTCACCGTCCGAACGTAATCACTGACGCTGATTCGGCGCAATTCTGCAGCGTCGGTCAGTGCCTGCTTACTTTCCGAATCCAGGCGAACCATTAAAGGACTGGCCTTTTCGCCGGCTGTCGCGTTTGTGCGTCTGGACATCGTCGATTCTCCTTGTTGGTGTTGTATTGCAAAATGCTATACCGTCAAGACATCGAGCAACGCACTCGATGTGCAAAACAGAGAGTCGCAAGTGACTTCGGAAAGACTCGGTGTCAGTCGTCGGCAAGGTGCATCAGGGTTTGCCGGAATTCCTGATTCTCAGCCGAAAACAGCGATTCACGGTTTCTGGTGTGGCAGTGCTGTTGCCCTCCCAGCGGCACTCGTTGCGGCAAAGTCAATTCTACCGGGCGACGGCTGAGCGGACGATCTCCATGGCACGGTCGATGAGTGCCACAGCGTGGTGGGTTTCGGGAGCTTCTGCGATGATGCGGATAATGGGTTCGGTATTGCTGGCTCGAACCTGCACCCAGCGATCGGCCCAGTCGAGTCGGAGGCCGTCACCGTCGCGGGCTTCGGCGTCCGGGAATGCTGTTCGGAGAGCAGCGCACGCAGCAGGAACAGCATCTGCGGGGCAGGTGAGTTTATCTTTGACGATGGTATAGATCGGGAGCGAATCAGCCCAGCGGGCGAGGGGGCGACGCTTTTCGGCCATACCGGCGAGGACCCAGGCCATGGAAACCAGACTGTCCCGGACATAGCCTACCTGAGGATCAATCACGCCACCGTTGCCTTCGCCGCCGAAGACCGCGCTGACCGTTCGCATTTTTGCGCAGACGTGGGCTTCGCCGACGAAACTGCGGTGAAATGCACAGCCATGACGCGCCGCGATGTCAGCGATCACGCGACTGGTGGAACCATTCACCACAACCGGACCTTTGCGGTGTTCGAGGACATGGTCAGCGGCCAGTGCGAGTGTGAGTTCTTCGCCGATGAAGCGGCCGGTGTTGTCAACGATGGCGAGGCGATCGGCGTCGGGATCCTGAGCAAAACCGGCATCTGCTTCGTGTCGCACCACAGCCCGGCAGAGATCCGTGAGGTTTCGCTCGACCGGTTCCGGAATGTGCTCGAATCGTCCATCAGGTTCTCCACCCAGCACAATCACTTCGCAGCCAAGTTCTTCGAGGAGGCGAGGGCTGGCAACGGCCCCGGAACCGTGGTTGCAGTCCAGCACGATGCGATAGCGACGGCGGCGAATGACTTCGGGATTGACGAGTGAGAGGACTTTATCGAGATGCACACGGGAGGGATCTTCGAGCGGTGTCACGCGTCCGATACCGGACCAGTCCTTCCATGCAATCGAGTCCTGATCAAGGATCTGCAGGAGTTGCTGGCCGAGGTCGCGACTGAAGACGCTGCCGTCCGGGGCAAACGGCTTGATGCCGTTCCATTCGATGGGGTTATGGCTGGCTGTGATCTGGAGTCCCCCGGCAGCGCCGTGATGCCGCACGAGGACTCCGCAGGTCGGAGTCGTACAGATACCCGCATCCAGAACCTCGCAGCCAGTGCCGATCAGACCGGAGAATACGGCGTGCTGAAGCATGGTCCCCGTGGAACGGCCGTCTCGGGCAACCACGACTTTGCCACCACAGCACAGCGTTCCCAGAGCCGCCGCGAACCGTGAAGCGTAGACAGGGTCAAGACCATCACCGATGATACCGCGAAGGCCGGAAATGCTGAGAATGCGAGTCGTCATGGAGGGAGCTCGTGGAATTTGATGCGGGCATTGCTGATTTTCCGGAATTGAACAGGAGGATGGTATCAGATCCTTTGCCGGATGTGTCATACCAAACCCCGGCGTCTGGTTCACCGTCGCATCCTGCGCTGCAGCGGGTGCTGCAAGTGGGGTTTCGGACATCCCTGATTTTCGGTAACGGCAGTGGAATTGTGTTCCGTGGGCGGGAAGGTCTTGACCGAATTCCGCAAAACGGACAGATTTCAGCGGATGTCTCTGACCTCCAGGGAAGGATGGTGACCCGTGAAGTTTCGTCGCTGGGTTTCGGCTGTGTTTATCACGGTCTGGTTTTTAGTGCTGTCGAGTGGCATTGTCGGACATGCCCTGAAGATGCCGATTGTGGGCAATGTGTTTGGCTATTTCATCGTCTGGGACATGTTCTGTGGCTGGCAGGCCTACGACAATCGCACGCACATCATCGGCGAAGACGAGGAAGGCAACTACTACGAGATTCGCGAGCCGTGGGGTGCGTTTCAGCCGTTCAACAAGGTTGATCGGGTGAATTACGACGTGAGCAATTATCTGGCGGCTCGGCACATCCGCAATGTGCTCCGGCACAGCAGTCATCCGCCGATCGACAGGGTTTACGTGGTTCAGGAGATCTGGGGGAAGCAGTACAACGCTCCGGATCATCTCTGGCACCGGTGTTTTGCGGAGCCGAAGGACAAGGTTTCGGTGTTTAGTCTGCGGGCGATTTGCGCGGCTGATGGGGCTCCGATTGAATCGAATCCGGACTGGTTTCTGGCGCAGACGCTCAACACGATTGCTGACAATCCGCGACTGCGGCTGCAGGCTCAGGCTGCGCGGCCTTACTACAACACATTTTTCAATCCTCGAGCGGCTGTCGGGGGCGTGGTGGACGCGCCTGTTTTCAATCCTCAGAGCGTTTCGGGGTTGAATACGAACTGATCTGGCTGCGGGGGATTGCGGGATCGGGAGACAGGCATCTCCCGTGTGCCGATTTTGATTTTCTCATCCCTGTGCAGGGGAGGGTGTTCTGATGAGTGCGACGGGTGTGCATCGGTCGGTGTCTGTTGAGTTGCGTGATTTTTTTTATGCGGAGCAGGCGCCGTATGGGTTGGCTCTGGTGCGGATGCTTCTGCCTGCGGTGGCATTGATACCGATGTTTCGCCGTTTTCCGCGGGTGCGGGAGTTGTTTTCGAGTGACGGTGCTCCGCAGCAGCTGGCGGAGTTATTCGGGCATGGTGCGGTATTGCCGGAATTCTCTCCGACCGTGGCTTCAGGGCTGTACGGGCTGATGCTGTTTGCTCTGGTCTCGGCGATCCTTGGTTTTCGGACGCGGACGGCATTGCTGACTGGCACCCCGCTGTATGTGTACTTCAATCTGCTGGATTCCGTGGGCACGATGACCAAGTACACGGTGATTGCTGCGCATGTGCTGTTGATTCTGTCGCTTTCGCAGTGCGGTGCGGTGTGGTCGGTGGATGCTCTGCTGAAACGCTGGAAGGAGGGTCGTGCGGCGGCCATACCACCGGCTTTTCCGGTCTGGCCTGCGCGGCTGATTCAGATGCTGTTTGCCTTTGTGTATTTCGGTGCGGCGATTACGAAGATTCAGACGACGGCGTTTTTCAGTGGTGAGCAGATGCGGTATTGGATGTTCAGCGACTGGAACTACCCGAATCCGCTGGGGGAGCTGGTGGCCATGTCTCCGGCGATTCTGCTGGCGAGCGGCTATTTGACGGTTGTCTGGGAGGTTTCGTTTCCGTTTCTGGCGTGGCGACCGATCGGGCGATTTTTTGCCCTTGGGTTCGGGGTGATCTTTCATCTGCTGACCATTTTCCTGCTGGGTCTGTATATCTTTCCCTTCATCTGCATTCCGTGTTATCTGGTGTTTCTGATGGAGGGTGACATTGTGGTGATTCGCAACAGTCTGCGGCGGGTGCGTTTCCCTGGTCATCTGATGGCGATTCCTCGTGTGATGCTGGCACGGCTGATTGCAGCGCGTCCGGCCGCGGTGCCACTGCCGCTGCTCTGGGCAGGAGTCGCCATGCTGGTGACGGTGATGGGGGCTGAGGCGGACTATCAATTTGACGTCTATGGAATTCGCGCGGCCGGCAAGGCACTCCCGCTGAAATCGCTGGACCCGGTGATTGCCCGGGCGATGATCAATTCTCAGCGGCCGCTGCGGGAGAAGGATAAATTCTTCTCATTCAACATTGGCACGCAGATGATGGCCGGGCAGCTGGCGAATTCGGAGGATACGTTTCGGATTGGTGAGACGATTATCGCGCAGTGCAACCTGAATACTCCGCACGAGGATCTGTGGGTGGAATGTGTAGTCGAAGACGAGCAGCAGCGGGTGGTGGATGTGGCGGGCCAGTTTGTGACGCGGGAGCTGCTGTTCACCAATTTCCCGTGGAGGACCTGTGAACGATTTGTGCCGGGACGATACTACTTTGTGCTGAAGAGTTCCGGGCAGGAGATTGCTCGACGAGCCTTTACACTGACGGATGACGGCTGTCCGATTCCTGCCGGCGGCAGTGGGCTGCTGACAAACTGAAAGCGGGGAGACCTTCTGATGGCGGCACCTGAAATCCAGGGTTCGCATGCCTGTTATCTGGGCAGCTTTGACCCGATGACGCTGGGGCATCAGGACATCATCCTGCGTGCCTGTCGCATCTTCTCGCATGTGACAGTGGGGATCGGCATCAATCCGGACAAGAATTCTCTGTTCACACCGGCAGAGCGAGTGGAGTTGTGTCAGGCGTCACTGCGCGGGATTTCGAATGTCGAGGTGCGGACGTTCGATGGGTTGGCCGTTGAATTTGTGCGGCAGTGTGGCAGCCGGATCCTGCTTCGCGGTGTTCGCACACTGTCGGATATGGATGCTGAGTTTTCGATGACGCTGGCGAATCGGGTTCTGGATGAGTCGATCGAGTCGGTGTTTCTGATGTCCGCGGACCGATTTGCGCACATTTCCAGTTCTCTGATCAAGCAAATCGCCGAAATGGCCCACGAAAATCCTCGCCAGCGCTTGCAGCGATTCCTTCCGGAGCCGATTATTCAGCCGCTGATTGACAGGCTGTCCGCGCGTCGGCGTACGGTCGGCAATGCGTGATGTGTTTCTCTCTTCCCGGATGTTGCCAGGAACCCCATGGTCAAGACTGCCTCTACAATGCTTCCTCTGGGCACAACGGCCCCGGATTTTTCGCTCCCCAACGTTGACGGCACAGTTGTTTCGCGTGCTCAGTTTGCCGGTCGGCCCTTGTGTGTGATCTTCATGTGCAATCACTGTCCGTTCGTGGTGCACATCCGGTCAGCTCTGGCACACTTCGCACTGCAGTATCAGGCACGTGGTCTGGCAGTTGTGGGGATCAGCAGCAACGACGTGGGTTCACACCCACAGGATGGCCCCCAGCAAATGCGTCAGGAGGCTCAGGCGGCCGGGTACACGTTCCCCTACCTCTACGATCAGTCGCAGTCTGTGGCAGTGGCTTACAAGGCGGCCTGCACGCCTGATATTTTCCTGTTCGACGCTGATCATGCCCTTGTTTACCGGGGGCAGTTTGATTCCAGTCGTCCGGGCAACGGGTTGCCGGTGACGGGTGCGGACCTGCGGGCAGCGTGCGATGCTGTTCTGGCGGGGCAGCCGGTCGCGCTCGAGCAGCGTCCCAGCATCGGCTGTAACATCAAGTGGCGTGCGGGAGCAGAGCCGGAGTATTTCACGGGGATTGCCGCTGGCTGAATGGCCGGGAAAAACTTGACCGTCGCTTCCTGGAACTTCGCTGTTCAGCACGCTAGAATTCCGGTTCTGCATGCGGGCGCCGATGCGTCTGCGGCTCAGGCACTCTCGTACACCCCACAGGAAATCACCAGCATGGGCACTGATGCGTCCGCCGCCCTCAAAGCTCTGCACTCCCTTCTGCAGCAGCTCGCCCGGGCCGAAGCCGGACTGTCCGAAGGCCCCCGCCGCATCGCTCTTGCCGAAAA
>JBJTOM010000506.1:0-14696 GCA_046074585.1 Planctomycetota bacterium
GCAGCAGCCGGACAGCACATCATTCTCTTCGCCTGACAGTGCATCCAATCACCTCCCCATCAAACCCGCCAGGCGTCGCAGCTCCTGCAGGTTCAGACTGTCACTGCCGTCACTGTCCAGCCGATCAAAAATCGTTGTGGCTGCTGCCGGGTTATTTGGATATCCCGTCCGCACTTCGTCACGCGTCACATTTCCGTCGCCATCTGCATCCAGCCGCCGAAACAGCGCATCCCCGATATTTGGCCCTTCGGCCGCACGGCCGCCAAAGGCATTCCTCAAAGCACCTCGCAGACGACTACGCGGCGAGAGCGGATTGGGATCCCCCGGTGTCGCTCCCGGCACCACATACTCCACATAACCCAGATGCATTTCATCAAACGTCTGCGGCCCCCAGCGAACGTCCCTGTTTGGATCCGGGTTGGCCGGGTTGCCGATGCTGTTATCGTACCACGCTGTGAACTGCAGCGTTTCACCAGCCCTCACCGTCAGCGGCTCGGCATATCGATACAACAGCTGCCAGTTGAAGTCATACCGTGGAATGTCCAGCAGCGTGCGAGATTCGCCAGCGGAGATGAGTTCGTATCGGGCGGCCTTGCCGCGCAGGTGCATGTGCGGCAGAAATGCCAGCACCTGCACGTCGGTCGGCAGGTTTTTAATGCTGCCCACAACCGGATGATTGTCAGCGCCCGCGGGAATGCGGAAGCCCCGATTGACAATCCCCGCCACTCGCACTTCATGCTTCGGCTCCTGTTTTGCAAACACCAGCCCGATCCGTGTGCTGTCCTGAGTTGCTGTGCCGTTGGGTGTGTAATGCATCTGGAACCGCAATCGTGCGCCTTTGGGGATGCATTTTGCATAGCCGTCAGGATAGACCAGAGTGCTGTTGCCGGGGACGTAGATGCCCCAGTATCCGCCACGTTCGTCTGCCGCGTCGTCCCGCGGGCCGTCTGACTCGTCCGCACCCTGAATAAACACCAGCACATGGTGCACCACACCCGGATTGCCCGGTCGCACTTCAATGGCCTGCACCCAGTGATCCTGGTCGAGATTCGTGTCCACAAGGATATTCTGATAGGGCATCGTGCCAGTGGCCTTGATCTGCACCGGCTGAGAAAACTCGAAGATGGCGTCCGGTTTGCCGATCAGCCATCCGTCCGTGAAAATTTTCGGGGCTGGCGCCTGCGCGGGATCTCCGGCCACAGTCCCTTTGTCGATCCAGTCCGCCAGCAGCCGCTTTTCCGAATCCGACAGAGATCTGTCATTGATCCACGGTGACTTGCCATCTGTGGAATGCGACTCGACCGCAAACCATGGCGGCATTATGCCCCGCTCAACCACCTCGCGAATCATCGGCGCATGGGCGACCGCAGCGTCGTATGTATCCAGCCGGAACGGACCAACACCACCTTCGCGATGGCATTCCACACACTGTCGCTGCAGGAGCCTGGAAATCTGGTTGTGCCACGTGACGTCGGTCCCTGTCGCCACCACCGGCTGTTGTTCAAGGACGCATCCCGGAGCTGCAGTTGCGGAGATCAGAATCGGCCGTTGCTGAAACGCGGCGGCCAATGCGTCTCGAAGATACGTGCGCCGCGGCGCATCCATCGCGTAACCAAAACCGTACTGATCGTCGATCGCTCCGTGATACAGTACTGTGTGTGACCGATCGAGCAGAAACACATCGGTCGTGGTGGTGGCACCCAGATAAGCGGCCACCGTGGAATTTTTGTCAAAGACGTATTCAATCTTCGATGTGAATCGTTCGGCCGCAGCCTGCATCTCGGCCAGCTGATCGGCAGCCACGCTGTTCACCAGAATGAATCGGACACCTCGAGCTGCAGAGTCACTGTGCAGCTGCACCAGCGTCGGCAGGTACTTGCGGCTGAGCGGGCAGCTGGTGCTGGTGAAGGCAATCACTGTGAGTTCAGAACGATGGTTGTCATGCAGCCGTCCGGACACTCCATGCACATCCGCAAAACTGAAGTCCGCCACATACCTTCCCACACCGTGCTCCCCCGGGACCAGCAGCGCGGGCCCCTGACGAATGGGCGCTGTGAGCGACTGTGGGGGAGTGGCGTCCTGGTGTGCGTTGATGCGTCTGGCGACTGCCAGTGCTGCGCAGAATAACAGACAGCCTGTGATGCTGAATGCGATCCATTTGGTGCGGCTCATCAGAGATTCTTTCTGCTTGACGGGTTCTGTTCTGCTTCTGTTCAGTCATCCTGAGTTGCCGCGTCTACTTCGGCTGCGCGTTGATCGGGTCTGGAAGTTGCAGCCAGTGCTCGGCCCGCGAACCAAACCAGTTCAGCACCAGTGCCCGGCGGTCATCCATTCCCGTTTCCGTTCCGAACACCCTGCCAGACGGGGACAAATGGCCCTGCGGGCCATACAAGGATCCGTCCGCTGCACGCGATTCCACCAGCGTAAACGTCGTCACCGAACTGATCCGCTCCAGTTCGCGTTCCAGAACCAGACGTCGAATCGCGCCCGTTTCCCGATCCACTTCAATCACCGCTCGCTTCAGCGGTCGATCGCTCCATGGTCGTCGTGGTGTTGCCGTGATGAGCCTGAT
The DNA here is from genome assembly GCA_046074585.1 of Planctomycetota bacterium. Taxonomy (GTDB): domain Bacteria; phylum Planctomycetota; class Planctomycetia; order Planctomycetales; family Planctomycetaceae; genus SXXK01. The sequence goes on from JBJTOM010000506.1 coordinate 2,573, forward strand.
GCCGGCTGTGTCGTCAGACAGTTCAAGTCTGCAGTGCTTCAGGAAGCTTTGCAGAAGCGTTTCCAGATTCAGAGTATAGAGATCCCCGATGTATCGCAGCGGTAATCCCATTTCGTCGGCATCCACCACGACCGCAAGTTGATCTCCCGGCGTGATCCAGATGGCCCCCTGTTCAGTGCGTCCCCAGGCCCAGTCGCGCTGACCTCGCATCTGGACCCAGAAGCGATCTCCCTGTGTGGCAACGCGAACGTCCCGCGGCAGTTCCACCAGCTGTTCCGTGTTCGCCCGCCGCCTGACCTCCACCACATAAATCCGTTCGATGGCGGCTGCATGCGTGTGCATGGTGGCTTTGACCAGTTCTGCGGCAATAGCTGTCGACCGCTGTTCACTTTGCCAGACGATCACAGCCACAGCAGCCGCGACGCCAGCGATGCCAGTGAGCCATCGCAGACGCGTTGGTTTTCGAGGGCGAGGTGAAGAGATCGGGGTGATGGAGGCGGTTGTTGGGGGGAGTGCGTGAGGACTTGCGTCGTCAGAAACGGCATCGACCAGGGCAATCATCGGTTCCTGTCCGAGATTTTCCTGCAGCAGTACATCGAGCACGAGATGGTCGACCAGTTGAGAGCGGAGTGAGGGATGCTGGACAAGCAGCGACTGCAGATCTGCAGCAGCAGACGCCGAATTGCTGTTGTCAAGCAGTTCTGACAGCAATTGTGTCAGGCGGGTTTCCGGAGTCATGCGGGGGTTCCTTCGGACTGCAGCTTCCCCTGGATGCAGGAAAGCAGTGCCTGACGGATGCGAAACAGAGTCTGGCGGACAGAGGCTTCCGGCCTGCCGATGACTTCGGCGATTTTCGTGATGGCGTGTCCGCTGGTGTAACGCAGTTCGATGAGCTGTCGTTGGGGGGGCTGAAGCCGAGCGAGACATTCTTCGAGTGCTTCGCGGCGACGATCGACGGTGGAAAGCCGCTGCTGGGCCAGATCGGCGATTTCATTGAGCAGCAGATCGTTGAAGACCAGCCGTTCCCGGTCATGGCGGCGGAGATGATTAAAAACCTTGAATCGGGCGATCTGACTGGCCCAGGCCCAGAAATCTGACCCCGCTTCAAATTCCGTCGATTTCTGCCAAAGCACCGTGTTGATTTCCTGCAGAACATCATCGATGTCGGCGACCGGCACCAGCAGACAGCGTACCAGACCACGCAGACGGATCTGGTGGCGGGCGATGAGAGCCACAATTTCGGCAGGGTTGGAGGCGGTCATGCACAGCTAATGTCGCGGGGACGGCGAGTATCAACAGTGATGATGAGAAATTCTGGCTTGCTGTGCGAGAAAAAATCGACCGGCTGCGCACCACTCAGGATGCTCGCCGGCCCACAGACCCTGCAACCCGCATCAGTTGCTCCCGTGGTGAGCTCTCGGTTGCTACCGCAGTCCTTTGTCTGTGGAACAGATTACACAGATACTTCAGGTCACCAGCCACGTCAACTGAATGGAGGCCACGAGCACACTGTCAATTGGTTCGGAGGCGGCGATGCATGGGGACCGTGCCCTATGGTCCTGACTTTCCGGCACAGGGCGCCGGCGGGAGGGCGAAGCTCCAGCTGAGCTACATCCCTGCCGCGAGCGCTGCACCAATCCCAGCCGCTCCGCAATGCCCCTGCCAGGGTGCCTCGCACAGAAACGCAGAATCAGGCCCGGGCCCCGAACGCGTACTCCTGCTTGTATTCAGTCCGCCCTGGCGGATGGTACTCGTACTCGAAGGCGCCCCACGGCACACGACAAGGGTACCGCGGAAGTCATTTTCAGGGAACGAGTTGCGGCGTCGCATTGCGGCCCGAATCCCTCACGGTCGCGGCTCGTTTTGTGCGTGGCGTACAATCGGGAGGGCGTGGCTGAGAAGACGAAACGGTGTTAAAGACACCTGATTTCGTACTTTTGATCAGCCCCAAAATGACAAGGCGTGTGGGGGATGTCCATCCCCCGGTAACGGTGCGGCCCTGCAGAGCTTTGTCGGCCGCTGCGAGGACTGTTGGTCTCACGCAAAGGCGCCAAGACGCAAAGGTTGACAGTTGATGGGGATGTGAAACTCAAATGTGCTTTCCCTGGCGCCTTTGCGTGAGGTGAAAGCTGGGACAGAGAAAACGGGGGAGAACGGGAGAATTTTCCGGAATTCTACTCCGCGCGGACATTTTTTGACGGCACCTGCCGTCAAAGAATAAGGCAGGCGAATTGAGAGAGGATACTCTCGACTTTCTGCATGCTCCTGAGGTCTCCTCTGCACGGTATCCTCTCTTAACCTCCTGCCCTCGCCACTTCTTACTTCTTACTTCTTACTTCTTACTTCTTACTTCGCTGCACAGCGTACGGCGCCTCGCGCTGCTGTTGCCCGCGGACTGTCGTCCGGCGGCTCTGGGCGTTACCGGGGGATTGACATTGGCTGCGAGCCAGCAATTCTCCCTTGACCGGGGGGCGATTCTTCGACCTGCGGAATCGGTCCTGCTGGTCCTGCGGGCGGTATGGTTTTGCGCTGCACTTCATGATAGAGTGGAGGGCGGTCACCCGGTTTGTCCGCGGGTTTGTGGTCCCGAATTCGATTGCGATTCTTCCGATGAAAACACTCATTCGATTCGCACAGGTGGTGCTTCCGCACGCGGTCCAGCCGATGAATGTGCTGCTCGAGGGCGGTCGGATCGCGGCACTGGACGTACCGGACGGCGCGTCTGCGGACGAAGTGATCGACGCGAGGGGCTTGCATCTGCTCCCGGGAGTGGTGGATGACCAGGTGCATTTTCGTGAGCCTGGGTTGACGCATAAAGAGGACCTCCACACGGCAACTCGCGCCTGCGCCCGGGGTGGTGTGACTTCGTTCCTTGAGATGCCCAACACGAAGCCCACAACGACGACAGTCGAAGCGCTGCATGCAAAGCTGGCGATGGCATCCGGGCGGTGTCTGGTGAACTATGGCTTTTACATCGGGGCAACTCCAGGCAATGTCGAGGAGCTCTGTCGGGCGGAGCGGACGCCGGGGATCAAGATTTTCATCGGTTCCAGTACTGGTGATCTGCTGGTGGACGACCAGGCGGCGCTTGAGCGGATCTTCGCGGAGACGACTTTGCCGATTTGTGCGCACTGTGAGGACGAGGCGACGGTGCGAGCAAATGCGGCGGCGATTGGTGGTGGTCGGGACTACTCAGATCACAGCCGGATTCGTGACAACCGGGCCGCCATTCTGGCAACTCGTCGAGCAGTGGATCTGGCGGAGCGTCACCGGCATCGGTTTCACGTGCTGCATGTTTCGACGGGCGAGGAGGTGGAGTTTTTGCGGACGACGAGTGACCTGATCACGGCGGAAGCCTGTCCGCATCATTTTCTGTTCAACACGGAGGACTACGCGCGCCTGGGTTCACTGGTGCAGATGAATCCATCGATCAAGAGTCCTGCGGACATGGCGGCGGTCTGGCAGGGCCTGCAGGAGGGAATTCTTGAGGTTATTGCAACGGATCACGCGCCTCACACGCTGGAAGAAAAGGCTCAGCCCTATCCGAAATCTCCGTCTGGTCTGCCGGCTGTCGAGAATTCGCTGGCGCTCCTGCTGAATGAGGTGGTCCACGGTCGCTGCACTCTGCCGCAGGTGGTGTCATGGATGTGTGAAGCGCCGGCCCGGATCTGGAATCTGCGTGGGAAAGGGAGGATTCAGGAGGGCTTTGATGCCGATCTGGTGCTGGTGGATCTGAACCGATCTGAGGTGGTTTTGAATGAGCGTCAGCTGACGAAAAGCGGCTGGTCGCCGTGGCACGGAGCCACTCTGACCGGCTGGCCGGTCCGGACGTTTGTCCATGGGCGAACGGTCTACAGCGACGGCTGGCTGTCGCCTGAACCGCTGGGACAGGAACTTGAATTTTCACGATCGGGTGGCTGAAGTTTCCTGAGAGGCTGAGAGATGGCACTGAGAATCACGGGCTTTGAGACGTGGGATTTGCGATTCCCGACATCGCAGCAGCTGGACGGATCGGATGCGATGAATCCGGATCCGGACTATTCGGCTGCCTATGTGGTGCTGAAGACGGACTCCGGGATGTTGTGCGGGCATGGCATGACGTTTACGATTGGCCGTGGGAACGAGCTGTGTACTGCGGCCATCCGCGCGCTGGCTCAATTGCTCATCGGACAGTCCGTTGAATCGCTCATGCAGCAGCCGGTGGTGCTCTATCGAAAGCTCACCGGTGACAGCCAGTTGCGCTGGGTGGGACCTGAGAAGGGTGTGATTCATCTGGCTGCGGCGGCCGTGATCAACGCGGTGTGGGATTTATGGGCGCGGATGCTGGGCAAGCCGGTCTGGCGAGTCATCTGCGAGATGACTCCGGAACAGTTCGTTTCGTGCATTGATTTTCGTTATCTGACGGATGCTGTGACGAGTTCTCAGGCGATTGAACTGCTGCAGCCATTTGCGGCGGGTCGTGAGGATCGGATTGCGAAATTGCAGTCCGAGGGCTATCCCAGTTACACGACATCGGCGGGGTGGCTGGGGTATTCGGATGAAGCGTTGCGGGAGAAGTGTGCCGACCTGCGGGCTCGGGGCTGGACGCATTTCAAGATCAAGGTTGGTCGTGATCTTGAGGACGATCTGCGACGGTGTGCGGTGCTGCGGCGTGAGATGGGTGAGGAGGCGTTCATGATGATTGACGCCAATCAGGTGTGGGATGTGCCGCAGGCCATCGAGTGGATTGGACAGCTGGCGCCGTTTCGTCCATGGTTTGTGGAAGAACCCACATCGCCGGACGATATTCTGGGGCACCGCACGATCGCAGAGGCCATCGCGCCGATTCGCGTGGCCACGGGCGAGATGTGTCACAATCGGGTGATGTTCAAGCAGTTCATGCAGTGCGGTGGTCTGCAGGTGTGTCAGCTGGACTGTTGCCGTCTTGGTGGCGTGAACGAGGTGCTCGCAGTGCTCCTGCTGGCAGCACGGTACCGAATTCCGGTGTGTCCTCACGCCGGGGGGGTGGGGCTGTGTGAATATGTGCAGCATGTCGGGCTGGTGGACTACGTGTGCCTCACGGGAACGCATGACAATCGCGTCATCGAGTATTCTGATCATCTGCATGAGCACGTGTGTGACCCGGTGGTGATGCGTGGTGGCCGGTACATGCCTCCGGAGGCGGCCGGTTACAGTGTGAAATTCACGGATGCGGCTTTGCAGGGCTTTGTTTACCGAGGCTGACCGCCATGGATTTCCATTGACCTTTGGGGACCTTCCACGAACAATCTCCGGCATGACATACTCCGCAGCCCACAACATTCGCCGCAACGCTGACCACCGTGTTCGCCGCACTCCCCCGGAAAACGTTCAGCTGTTCCGCAGTGTGCTGCTGTGGACGGTTGTCCTTGAGCTGGCGACGCTGGTCCTGCGATTTGGTTTTTCCCTCGAATCCACTCGCGATACAGCCTCGACGATAGGGGTGATGACGGCGGGTCTGCGGGTGCATCACAGCTATCTGGGGATCCTGCTGCTGCCGGTGGCAGCGTGGCTTCCGCGGCGGGCTGGCTGGTGTGAAAGAAAGCTCTCGGGTGTGGCCGGCGGTCTGGTCTGCAGTGATCTGGTGCATCATTTTGCGGTGCTCTGGATCATCACCGGCAGTCCGCAATTTGACCTGTTCTATTAGTTTTGCGGCGGTGCGGGATGTCACAGAGAATTCTGATTGTCGCCGCCCGGCGAACAGCATTTGGTCGATTTCGTGGCCGTTTGGCCGCTCACAGCCCGGTATCACTGGCGACGGCCGTCGCGAACGCCGTGTGCAGTGACGTCGATGTTTCTCAGATCAGCCAGATAATTCTCGGACAGGTGCTGGCGGCAGGTCACGGGATGAATCCTGCGCGTCAGGTGTCATTATCTGCGGGGCTCCCGGAGACATCCACGGCGGTGACGCTCAACATGATGTGTGGTTCCGGCCTGAAGGCGCTCGCGCTGGGGGCTCAGGCGATCCGGGCTGGTGAAGCCCGTGCGGTGCTGGCCGGTGGAGTGGAGTCGATGTCACAGTCCCCGCTGCTCATCCAGCGACCGGGGCGGGGGCAGCAGCCGGATGTGACGCAGTTGCGGGATTCGATGGTCACGGACGGTCTGCGGGATGTGCGGATTGATCAGCACATGGGTGACACCGCTGAACGGCTGGCGCGGGAATTCGGGATTTCAAGAGCTGAGCAGGATGCATGGGCTCTGCGCAGTCAGTCGTGCTTCGCGGCTGCGCATGTCGCCGGTCACTTTGCGGATGAACTGGTCGGTCTGCCGGAGTTAGCGGTTGACGAGCATCCGCGTCCGGATGTAACGGTTGAGGAGCTGGCGGGGTTGAAGCCGGTCTTTGCGGATGACGGCACCGTTACCGCGGGCAACTCATCCGGAATCAACGACGGCGCAGCACTTGTGGTGCTGGCCGAAGAAAGTCTGGTTCGAGAGCGGCGCTGGCCGGTGCTTTGCGAGTGGGTGGGAGTGGCGGAAAGCGGCTGTGACCCGCAGCGCATGGGTCTGGGACCGGTGCATGCCCTGCGAACGCTCCTGCAGAAACAACAGATCAGCCTGTCTGCCATCGATCAACTGGAAATCAACGAAGCCTTTGCGGCCCAGGTTCTGGCGTGTCTGCATGAGCTGCAGCTGACATCCACTGGCAGCGCAGCCCTGACTGCTTCGGGAAGACCTGTTGTGAATCCGCATGGTGGTGCGATCGCGGTGGGGCATCCCCTGTCGGCCAGTGGCGCCAGGCTGGCGGTGCATCTGGCCTGGCAGATCGCTCGCGGACGAGCGCAAACGGCCGCATGTGCCCTGTGCATTGGAGGCGGAATGGGCATCGCGGCGCTCCTGCGGGCGGCAGACGGGTTTTGATCAATGTCTGTCTATTTGCTTTCCAGAAACGCGACAACCTGCTTTTCCAGAGCTTCCGGATCCCGGGTGCCGCATTCCCAGACGACAAGCACATTCCAGCCCAGGTCTTTGAGTCGGCGACGATTTCGGCGATCGCGGGCGACATTCGCAGCGCGTTTGGCTTCCCAGAACTCGGAGTTTGTGGCGGGGGTCACGGCGCCGTAGCGGCAGTTGTGGCAATGCCAGAAGCAGCCATGGACGAAGATGACCCGGCCGTGGCGTTTGAGCACCAGATCGGGACGGCCGGGCAGATCGGTCTGGTGCAGTCGAAAGCGATAACCCAGCCGATGCACAAGACGGCGGACGGCGATTTCGGGCCGGGTGTCTTTGGAGCGAATCCGAGCCATGTTGCGGGAGCGTTGTGACGGTGAGTGGACGTCGGTCATGGCAGCGGGATTTCGAGCGGGAGAACTGGTCTGCAGAGGAACACCAGGCCGAGCATTGTCAATGATTTTCAGAAGGGACTCCTGCTGAATCCCCCGTGAATTCCGTGAACAGCTCGATTTTTACCGCCGTGGATCCCAGTGGAAAGGGGAAATTCGTGGATTTCGCGGGCCCGGTGGCTGTTGTCGGGGCAACATTCCACTGGCTGCTGTTGCCGACAACAGCCGGTGTCAGTAAATTCCGCTGCATCCGGGCTGTGATCCCGCGAAACCGCCACCGGAGTGCATCAGAAAGACGTCCATGCAACATTCCGACATCGACATTTCATCTTCCCGCGTGCTGATTGCCGACGATATTCAGCAGAATCGCGAACTGCTGGAGGCTTATCTGGCAGACGAGGGTTATCAGATTCTGATGGCTGCGGACGGACAGCAGACGATGCAGATGGTGGACGAGCACCAGCCGGATCTGATTCTGCTGGACATTATGATGCCGCGGATGAGCGGTTACGAGGTCTGCACGCGGCTCAAGGCCGATCCCGGAAAACGCATCATTCCGGTATTGATCGTCACGGCATTGAATGAGCCGGGGGATATCGAAAAGGCCGTGAACGCGGGATGTGACGACTTTCTGACGAAGCCTGTGAATCGGCTGGAGCTGCGAACGCGTGTGCGGTCGCTGCTGCGTGTGCGACATCTGGCCAGCGAGCGTGATCGGCTGCTGGCATATCTTGAGGAAATGGAACACCGCGTGCTTCGCGGGGGAGACTAGCGGTGTCAGACGAAGACGAGGAAGTGTCCGGCCGAGTGCCTCAGTTTCGGTTCGAGGCTTCGCGGGGGCTTCCGCAGGTGGTTTTGCGTCCGAGAAGGGCACAGCCGTTTTTCGGCCGTCACCCGTGGGTCTTCGCGGGCGCTATCGAGGTGATTCGCACGGGCGATGCCGGAGCGATCGAGCCGGGTGATGCCGTGCAGCTGGTCAACCATGACGGTCGCTTCATTGCCTGGGGTCTGTTTAACCCGGTGAGCCGTATTTCCGTGCGGCTGTATTCGTGGCAGGAATCCAAGTCTCTGACAGCGACTTTCTGGCGCGGTCTTGTGGAAGCTGCCGTCGTACTTCGGCGGCAGCTGTTTGATCTCAGCAGCCCCACCACAGGCTGTCGGCTGATTTTCAGTGAGGCGGACTTTCTGTCGGGTCTGACGGTCGACAATTACGGTGGCTGGCTGCTCGTGCAGTTCACCAGTCTGGCGCTGTGGCGTCACCGGGAGCCTCTTCTGGCGGCTCTGCAGGATTTGCTGCAGCCTCGGGGGATCTGGCTGCGGACAGAGAAAGGCATGCGGGAATCTGAGGGGCTGGAAGTGGTTGATGGACTCCTTTCCGGCACCGAGCCGGCTCAGCCGGTCTTCATTGAAGAGCACGGGACCACCTGGGGGGTGGACGTGCAGCGTGGTCAGAAGACGGGGTGTTACCTGGACCAGCGTGACAACCGTCTGGCGGCCAGCCGTTATCTGCATGGTGCAGAGGTGCTGGATGCCTTTTGTTTCTCGGGTGGCTTCGGCATTACGGCGCTCAAGGCCGGGCGAGCGGCTTCGGTCACCGGGGTCGACTCCTCTGAGGCCGCACTGGTTCTGGCCCGCAACAATGCCATGCTGAACGGAGTTGCGGATCGCTGTGAATGGGTGCATGAGGACGTGCGAACGGCGCTGGACGGGTTTGCCGCGTCGGCTCGATTGTTTGATGGTGTGATCCTTGATCCTCCGCGAATGGCGCGGACGCGTGGAGGACTGGAACGGGCACTGCAGGGATACATTCGACTCAACGAAGCCGGCCTGCGAGTGCTCAGGCCGGGTGGCATTCTGGTCACCTGCAGCTGTTCGGGACTTGTGTCCCGGGACGATTTTGCTGAGGTGGTGGCAGAGACGGCGCGGCGATCCGGGCGCGATCTGCAGATTCTGGAGCATCATGGCCAGCCGGCCGATCATCCGGTGAGTGCCACCTGTCCGGAGACGGAGTATCTGAAGGTGATGATCTGTCGCGCACTGTAATCGCACAGGGAGAATCTCGGAGTGCCTGGTGGTCTGGGCTTTCGATTTCAGGCCGCGGGTGCTGGTGCCTGGGCGTGCTCAGTTGTCGGCTGTGCGCGTGATCTGTGGTTTTTTCTTCGGGTCAAGGCGGATATGGAAGGGATAGCTGGCATGGGGCTGGGCAAGTTCTGAGAAGCAGTCATTGAACTGCAGCAGAAAGTGTTCAAGTTGAATGCGGCCCAGTTCAGGGGGGAAGCCGGACAGATTGGCGCGGGCGGAGAGATACATGCGGCAGGCGCCTGCGAGATTGCCTTCTTCGAAGTGGAAGAGGGCCACAGCGGCCTGAATGAGTCCCTGAAAGAAGGGGCGTTCCGCACAGGTTTGTTCGCTCCAGAAGTCTTCGAGCACATCGTGGCATTCGAAGTAGAGTCCGGAATTGAACAATCGGATGCCTTCATCGATGCGTGGATCGGCGAAGTCGCATTCCGGCATGGCTGTGGTGCTGCGTGGGTTAATGCAGGATGGGAAGGATGAGCCCGGAGCCGTGCTGGAGTTCGCGGGTCACGATGCTGCCGAGCAGAGTGGTGCTGGTGCAGTCGTGGATTTCGATTTCGGCCATGGACCCGGTGAGTCTGGGGTTGCCGTCGAAGACGACGATACGGTCGCAGGTGGAGCGTCCGGTGAGTTGGGTGGCGAGTCGGTCAGCTTCAGGGGAGGCGTGCTGGAGCGATTCAGCCGGGAGGCTGTGATCCGATTCGTGGTGGTCGTGGTCTTCGTGGTGGTGGTGGTCATGTGAATCACCTGGCAGGTGATTGTGAGTCTGGGGGAGGAGACTGAGGAGGTTGCCACCATCTGCGGGGAGGCCTTCACGGGAGGAGCGACGGGCGGCGGATTTGCTGGGGCCTTCGACGAGGATGCGGACGTGGCGACCGATGAATTCGGCGTTGTCTTCTTCGGAAATGCGATTCTGGAGATCGAGCATTTCGTGATTGCGGCGGCGTTTGACATCTTCGGGGATGTCATCGGGGAAGAGTTCGTCGGCTTTGGTGCCGGTGCGGGGGCTGTATTTGAAGATGAAGCTGTTTTTGAAGCGGCAGTCGCGGATGAGCTGCATGCTTTTTTCGAAGCTGGTTTCGGATTCGCCGCAGAAGCCCACGATGAAGTCGCTGGAGACGGCGCAGTGGGGAACGAGTTCGCGGATTCGGTCCATCATTTCGCGGTATTCTTCGACGGAGTACCCGCGTTTCATCCGTTTGAGGACCTCGTTGCAACCGGACTGTGCGGGGACGTGGAGGTACTTCATGACCTTTGGCAGATCGCGAACGGCCTGGAGCAGGTCGTTGGTCATGTCACGCGGGAAGTTGGTAATGAAGCGAATGCGTTCGATACCTGAGATGTTATGGAGTTGTTCGAGGAGATCGGAGAGGCGAACGAGCCGTCCATTTTCGGTGTATTTGTAGCTGTTGACGGTTTGTCCGAGCAGTGTGATTTCGCGAACACCCTGATCGGCGAGGAGTCGGGTTTCCTGGAGGATATGGGCAGGCGGGCGACTTTGTTCGGGGCCGCGAGTTGCGGGGACGACGCAGTAGGTGCAGAATTTATCGCACCCGATCATGATGCGTACAAACGCCTGGAAGGGCGTGGGACGCATTTCGGGATCGCGAAGGGGATCCCACGACTGGAAGCTGTCGGAGACTTCTTCGCGGGAGCCATCTTTTCGTCCGAGGCTGACGGCTTTGAGGTGTGAGCGGGCGGGCGATTGTCGGGAACGCCGGATGAGGGAGGGAATTTCAGCGAGCTGCCCGGTGCCGACGACGAGGTCAACATGGGGGGCTTTTTGAAAGATCAGGTCCTGATCTTTCTGAGCCATGCAGCCGATGACACCGATGACTTTGGCCGGGCGGTTCCGTTTGCTGAATTTGAGTCGTCCGAGGGCGCTGTAGATTTTGTGTTCGGCGTGTTCGCGGACGCTGCAGGTATTGAAGATGACGGTATCGGCATCTTTGGGGTTGTCGGTGAGCTGGTAGCCGTCGCGGCGCAGCGCTGCGACGACCAGTTCGCTGTCCAGCATATTCATCTGGCAGCCAACGGTTTCGATGTAGAGGAGCCCGTTGTGGGGCTGTTCGGGGTGATCCTGGGCCTGTGTCATGATCAGGACTGGACGCGTTCCATGTATTCGCCGCTGGCGGTATCGATCTTCACGCGATCACCTTCCTTGATGAAGGCGGGCACCTGAATTTCGGCACCGGTTTCGACGGTGGCGGGTTTGGTGACATTGGTGGCCGTGTTGCCGCGGGCGGCGGGTTCCGTGTAGGTGACTTTCAAAATCACCTGCTGAGGGGGTGTCATGCTGATGAGTTGGCCGTTCCAGAAGAGCAGCGTGACGGTAGCACCTTCCTGGAGCCAGCGCATTTCTTCGGCGACGACGGCCGTGGGAAGGCTGTGCTGTTCGAAGGTGGAGTTATCCATGAAGACGTAGCTGTCGCCATCGCGGAAGGAGTACACGCCTTCGTTGCGATGCACATCGGCCGTTTCGAGTGAGTCGCCGTTGCGATAGGTTTTCTCGAACAGCGATCCCCGGAGGAGGTTGCGGAGTTTGGTGCGGTAGAGGGCCTGGCCCTTTCCGGGTTTGACGAAGTTGCATTCCAGCATTTCGTACGGCTCGTTGTCGATTTGAACCTTAATGCCCTTTTTGAATTCTCCGGCAGGAATGGTACCCATGTGCACTGGCTTCTTGATGAACAGACGGGAAACGTGTGGTGGAGGCGGAGCGGACAGGCGCCCGGCACGAACCGACATTTTAG
>JBJTOM010000507.1:0-1950 GCA_046074585.1 Planctomycetota bacterium
ACCGACTCCGCGAACACTGGGGCGAAATCAGCCGCTCAGAACTCGATCGACTCTACCGAAAAATTCCCACACTCGATCCCACGCAAAAAGACGCCATCGAAGCCACCATCTCCCGCATCGTCAACAAGCTCCTCCACCCACCACTCGAAGCACTCCGCGACGAAGCCAAAACCGGCACCCCCGAAGGTCTGCTCCACGCCATCCGCAGACTGTTTTTTCCAGGCGACTGACATCCCGGCTTTTTTCGAAAGTCAGCGCGGCACGGCGAACTCCTCACCCTCCGCATCGCCATTCAGCAAAGCCCCTCCCCGAAAACTGCCGCATGCCGGTCACTCCGGTTGCCGGCGTCCGCGTCTGGGGGCCGCTTTTGCGGCTTTCGGGGCGGGTGGAATCAGCGCGCACAGCAGGTGCGGCTGGCCGTCAATAATCAGACAGGCGGACTGGTCCGTTTCGCTGAGCGGCTGGTCACCCGCCGGTGTCAGTTCCAGTTTCTGCTGACTGTGCAGTCCGATGAGCAGTGCGTCCACCGCCCCGCGGTCAGCCCCCAGTTTTTCACGCAGCTCCGCGATGGTCACGGCGGGAGCAACCAGGGAGGTGGCTGCGAGTGCTTCGAGGGTGGTGAGCAGGCGTTTTTCGGTGAGCGGCTGACGGCGGGGAGATTTGGGCTTCGGTGCTTCGGCAGCGGCTGACGCCGCCGCTGTCGGTTCAGAGGAAGCCGCTGCCGGAGCCGGGACAGGATCCGCGGGAGCTGCAGAAGCGGGCACAGCTGATACGGATTCAGATGCTGACGCCGGAAGTGCAGCTGATGACGAAAATGCAGGCAGCGAGGACACTGCCGAAATTGGCGTCAACTGCAGCCCCAGCACCGCAGCGAGTCGGGCGGCAGTGTCCAGCATGAGGCTCTGCTGACCGCTGGTGAAACGACTCAGCTGCCCAGGGGAGATGCCGGCGTGGACGGCCAGTTGCAGCTGTCCGATGCTGCTGCTGTTGATGGCCGCTCGAAGCTGCCACTCGATGTTCCCGGAGATGGAAGGAATTTCCTGACTGACAGTGCTTTCGGTGATGGCAGCCAGAATCTGCCATGCAATGCTGTTGGACGTCGCTGTCATTCCTGATCTCGTTTTCTTTGTCCGATGAACCCTGTTGAATCCACGCCATGTTCCAGAAATAGCACCAGAACAAGCCCCCACGCAGTCTTTTTTGCCGAGGCGTGGATTTTTATGCGGGTTTGCCTGGTCACAGGAATTGATTGCGTGGATTCTTCGTGCATCAACTGCCACAAATTCCGCAGGTTCATCCCCGAAACCGCTTGCCTTTTCCCTGATTTCCTCCACGACTCCTGCTAAAATCTCAGCCCTCCCACAGACTCTTTCCCGTCCCTGCTGCCCCTGAAGCATCCTCGCCCATGAATCCCACCATCATCGAAGTTCTGGCAACCCTGCTGTTTGCACTCGCGGTGCTGCATACGTTCTGCGTCAAGATCTTTGCCCGCTGGGCACATCACTACCCCGAAGGTTCGCTCCCGGAAAACATCCTGCATTTCCTGGCCGAAACAGAAATCGTCTTCGGCATCTGGGCGGCCGCCTTATTCATGTGTTATGCCGCCATCAGTCGCAGTCTGCACCAGGCGGTCGAATACATCGAAGCGCTCGATTTCACAGAACCCAAATTCGTGCTGGCAGTGATGGTCGTAGCGGCCACCCGGCCCGTGGTGCAGCTGGCCGAACGCATCATTCAGCTCGTTTCCTCCCTCATTCCCACTGGCAACCCCAACATCGCCTTCTACTTCACCGCTCTCGCCTTCGGCCCGCTCCTGGGTTCGTTCATCACCGAACCAGCCGCCATGACCCTGCTGGCTATGCTGCTCAGACAACGCTACTTCGATCAGGGCATCAGCAAAAAACTGGCCTACGCAACACTCGGTCTGCTCTTCGTCAACGTCTCCATCGG
>JBJTOM010000508.1:0-6968 GCA_046074585.1 Planctomycetota bacterium
CTCCATCTTGTAGCCAAGGCCTCGTACCGTCTGAATAATCTCTCAGTCCTGTCCCTCGCTGGCAACTCTTCGTTTTGCCCCAGCGACACTCGCATGCCGTGCCAGCGCCGTCTGCCCGCGGACTGCCGTCCGGCGGCTCAGCAGCGCGTGACCGGAAGTCCGGCGTCCGCAGGTACGGAGTGCCGGGTCAGGCGAAGACCGAGCGACTTTCAGGGGGGCATGGGCGTGAGATCGCAGCTCCAGTGTTCAACGGCTCGGAAATCGTGGCCTCCAGTGGGCAGCCGTCAATTTCTTCGGGGATGGCGTGCAGCAGTTCTGATGCGACGGCGGCGGAAGCGACCGGGATACAGATTCCCGGCCCCCACGACGACTGCGCGGCACCCCGCACGCCATCCCGGCGGAGGTCTGTGACAAGTCGTCGAACGGCGGAGTGTGAAAACGTGCCGCCCTGAGCCACTGCGTAGAAGCCTCCGGCTGCGTCGCCATAGGTTTCCAGTGCCTCAGCAAACCAGCTCGCGTCTCCTGTCGTGATCGCAGGAACGAGCTGGTGTTCGATGAGCGACGCAAGCTGACCTGAAAGTTCCACGGACATTTCGCGACGTCCCTGAAACCACGTCTGTTCTGCGGCACCGGAGAGCCCCTGAGTATGCAGGGGGCGCACAAGGAGGAAACGCCAGTGATCCGGGAGCGGATAGCGTTCAACACGCGGGCTGGTCGCGGAGCGGCCGCGGTCCACAAGAAATCCGCCATGATCAAAACCAGCCGTGCCGATCGCTGACCGTTCACTGCGGCCACTCACTGCCGCCAGCTGCTCTGCTGCGGGTGGCAGGCGACCAGTCACCAGCCAGCTGACAGCAGCCGTGAACGCCAGGGACAGTTGAGTACCGCTGCCCAGGCCCGTATGCGGTGGTATCTCGGCTTCGACAGCGACGCAGAGTGGCTGGACGGCGTGGAACTGCCGGAGCCGCCGCAGGAGTTGTGTGATGCGATCCGTCGTTTCCACAGAACCACCGGAAATCAGGTCCGGAACATCCTCCGGGCGGGCGGCAGCGTCCCCCGCAGCGCGGAATGCCACGCGAAATCTCCAGCCGGGCTGACTGATCATCAGCCCCGCTCCACCAAATTCCCACCCTTCACTCGGGCGACAAAGGATCAAACCGAAATGCAGTCGCGCTCCGGTACTGGCCACCACCTGCGTCATCCGGAAGACTCCTGACGCGTGTGGATAAAGTCCATGATTCGCTGCCACGCCTGCAGCTCGGTCTGACCTCCCGTTTTTTCCACCGCAGGCTGCAGAAACTGAAGAGCCTGACGGATCTCCTGACTTGAAATGAGGTGCAGGCGGGTCGCGAGAATCGCCGCTTCCAGTACCGCATGCCGAGCCCGATTGAAGCCTTCGAACGGACGCTTCTCTTCCTCATGCACAATCGTTGCCGGCATGCGGCTGCGGGGACTGGAATCGTCCACACTGTCAATGGTGAACTCGAACCAGCGGCAGCAGTCGCTGAGCACCCGGCCGGGGACTTTGCGAGCCGGTTCCGTGCTCGGCAGCTCGTTCAGTTCACCCGTCACGGCTCTGGCAATCACATCCACCTGATCGGTCACATGAAAGACACCTGCCCGGAGCCCGGCAAGGTTGCGAAAGGTGGCCGATGGCTGGAACGGTCGCAGAATCAGCGCAGCAAACTTTCCCACCACAATCGGCCCCATCGGAGCCACATTGAGGCGGTGTGTCGGGTCCATGCTGGTGACAAGACCTTCGATGATCATGAAAGGACATTTCGACGGGGCTGGCTGCAGATTCCTTTCCAGTGTCCAGGGCAGGCCGTGAATTCGCAAGCAACGCCCGAACCGCATCCGCCAGGGTTACAGAATCAGAGAATTTGTTCGCACACCGCTTCTCCGCAAACGCTGCTGACAGCCGACATGCAAGTTGATAAACTCCGCTACAGAAATCTCCCGCCTCACCAACGTCTCACCCCAGCCATCACTCACACACGCTGCCATTCCAGCGTCCCACGCAGTCAACCCTTCAGCCCCAGCGGAGAACCCGATGCGTCGCGATTCCTTCCACTTCCCCTCCAGTGCCACCTCCCTGCTCTGCCTGCTCCCGCTGCTCGCCACCACTGCAGCCCCGGTCACCGCCCAGGATGCACCCGCTCCGTCAGCAGCCACCGCCACTCCCGCACCGGCCACTCCCGCACCAGCCGCTCCCGCACCGGCCGCACGGATCGACGGCACCGGACTCGGCTGGGTCGCTCTCGGCGAAGCCGATTTCACCAACGTCAACTGCGACCCGGAAACATGGCGCTTTCCAAACGGAGAAATTCATTGCACCGGCAGTCCCGTGGGCGTCATGCGGACGAAAAAGGAATACCGAAATCTCGAGCTGGTCGTTGAATGGCGGCATCTGAAGCCGGCCGGCAATTCCGGAGTCTTCCTCTGGGCCTCCGAAAAAAATCTCGCATCACTCAAACGCGGTGGCCTGCCTGAAGGCATCGAGGTGCAGATTCTCGACCATGGCTACTCAGAAAATTACCGCAAACAAACCGGCAAGGAACCCGACTGGTTCACCACCAACGGAGACGTGTTCCCCACAGGTGCCGCTCGCATTACCCCGTTCCCACCCGTAGCCCCCAGTGGCAGCCGCAGCTTCCCCAGAAAAAATCTCAGCAAAGCGTCGCCCGAATGGAATCACTATTATATCCGGGCTGTCAACGGCGAAGTGCGGCTGTGGGTCAACGGCGAAGAAGTCTCGGGTGGCACCGGCTGCTCCCCCGCCAGCGGTTTTCTCTGCCTCGAATCAGAAGGTTCGCCCATCGAATTTCGCAATCTGAAACTTCGCGAACTCCCGTGATCCCCCGCTCCAATGTTCCTTCGTTCCCCCGTGCCACGCCACAAAGAGCCGTCCCATGCCCATTCACAGAATGATGCTGAGTCTGATCGCCGCAGCCGTCTTCGCACTCCACAGTCCCTCGCTGAACGCCGCTCCGCCACTGGCTGATGCCCGCGATCAGGCCGCTGCAATCCTCCGCGAATCCGGTGTGCAGGGGGGCTTTGCTGTGCATCTGGGTGCCGGAACCGGGGATATCGCCGCTGCCCTTCAGGCGGCTCCAGGCTTCCAGGTGCAGGGGCTCGAAGCGGACCCGGCCGCGGTGGCTGCCGGTCGCCAGCGGCTTCTCGACGCCGGTCAGTACGGTCACGTCTCACTGCTTGCTTTCACCGGCCAGGTACTGCCCTACATCGACAACATGGTCAATCTGCTCGTCGTCGAACCCGGTCAGACCGTGCCCCAGGACGAACTCCTGCGCGTCGTCGTGCCCGGGGGCTCACTGCTCATCCGACAACCCGACGGCAGCTTTCAGAAAATCAGCAAGCCCCGTCCGGACACCATCGACGAATGGTCGCACTACCTGCACGACGCCACCGGCAACGCAGTCGCTCACGACGATGTCGTCGGATCCCCCCGACACCTGCAGTGGGTCGGCAGTCCGCGATGGTCGCGGCATCACGATCGCATGGCAAGTATGAGCGCCCTGGTGTCCACCAACGGCCGCCTGTTTTACATCATGGATGAAGGCAGCCGCATCTCCATCCAGCTGCCCTCCCGCTGGAAACTCATTGCCCGGGATGCCTTCAACGGCGTGATCCTCTGGAAACGCGACATCGCCAACTGGCAGAACCAGCTCTGGCCCCTCAAAAGCGGCCCCACTCAGCTCTCCCGACGACTCGTCTCCACCGACCGCGAAGTCTACGCACCACTCAGCGAAAACGGCCCCCTTGAAGCACTCGACGCCGCCACCGGCCAGACACTCCGGACCTACGTCGGCACCGATGGCGTCGAAGAAGTTCTGCATGTCAGCGGAACGCTCTTCGTCGTGGTTCGCAAAGGAGCCGGTGAACGCGAACAGTACGCGCCGGCCAATGGTCGAGTCGGCGATCAGGGAAAGGTGGCCCAGGAATTCTTCTGGAATGAAGAACCACGCGTCATCATGGCCTTCGAGGCTGCCACCGGCCGACAGCTCTGGGCCAGACAAACACGCATCGCCCCGCTCACACTCGCCTCAACCCCCGAACGCCTGCTCTTCCACGACGGCGAATCCCTGAATGCTCTCCAGCCCGACACGGGCAACCTGCTGTGGACCTCCGCGCCCGTCACGCGTCGCCGCCAGTTCACTTTCAACTTCGGCCCCCGACTGGTCATCTGGCAGGACGTCGTCCTCTACGCCGGTGGCGATGGTCGCATGCTCAGCGTAGAGGCCGCCACCGGAAAACAGTTGTGGGAAGCCGAACATCCCAATTCCGGCTATCAGTCCCCGCAGGACCTGATGGTCGTTGATGGACTCGTCTGGTGCGCCCCCACAACGTCCGGAAAAGATACCGGAGTCTTCACGGGCCGCGATCCCCGCACCGGCGCCGTCAAAAAGGAATTCGCTCCGGATGTTGACACCTACTGGTTTCATCATCGCTGCTATATCGCCAAAGCCACAGACAACTTTCTGATTCCATCCCGAACCGGCGTGGAATTCGTGGACTTTGAAAAAGAACACTGGGATATTCATCACTGGGTCCGCGGCGGCTGCCTCTACGGAGTGCTCCCCTGCAACGGACTCACGTACACACCACCACATAACTGCGCCTGCTACCCCGAAGCCAAACTCTTCGGCTTCAATGCACTCGCCCCTGCCGCTCCGTCGCGCCCCATACCGAAGGACGTACCAGAAGCCGGTCGTCACGAAACCGGCCCGGCGTTTGGCACCCCACTGGCAGCCGAAACGGAATTCAACGGCGAAGATGACTGGCCCACATTCCGCCACGACAGCCGTCGCAGCGGAACCTCCCGACAGGATGTGCCCGCAACACTCAATCCCCGCTGGTCCATGGACCTCGGCGGACAGCTCACATCCCCGGTGATCGCAGCAGGAATCGTCTACGTTGCCCGCAGCGACGCTCACACCCTGTACGCCCTGCAGCAGTCCGACGGCAGCAAAGTCTGGTCCTTCACCGCCGGCGCACGCATCGATTCACCACCCACCATCGCCCGCGGTCGCGCTGTCTTCGGCGGAACCGATGGCTGGGTCTACTGCCTCAATGCCAGCGATGGACAACTGGTCTGGAAATACCGCGCCGCACCCATCGATCGCCGAGCGATGGCCTTTGAACAACTGGAATCCCTCTGGCCCGTACACGGGAGCGTCCTCGTCCGCAACAACGAAGTCTGGTCCGTCGCCGGCCGATCCAATTTTCTTGACGGCGGACTGCGACTGCTGCGTCTGGATCTGGAAACCGGACGCCGACTTTCAGAAACCGTCATGGACGAAACCAACCCCGAAACCGGCAACAACCTGCAGGAAAAACTGAAAATCCTGCAAATGCCCGTGGGCCTGCCCGACATCCTCGTCGCCGATGAACAGCTCGTCTATATGAAGTCCCAGAAGTTTGACCCCCAGGGACAACGCCTGGAAATCGGTCCCGTCTCCGGTGATTTTGTCGAACAAGGCTCCGCACAGCGCGGTGATGGAGTGCACCTGTTCGCCCCTATGGGCTTCCTCGATGACAGCTGGTTCCATCGCTCCTACTGGGTCTACGGACGCAACTTCGCCGGCGGACACGGTGGCTACTATCAGGCCGGGCGCTTCGCACCCTCCGGTGACATCCTCGTGAACGGCAACGGCTATGTGTTCGGCTACGGTCGCAAACCGGAGTACTTCCGGTGGACCACCACCATGGAACGACAGCTCTATTCGGCCGCCCCCGAGGCGCCCGAAATTCCCGATGGCTTCGCAAAGTCCCCACAGGGCGGCGGGAAAAAGAAATCCGCCGCAGACGACGGACAGTTCGCCCAGTTCCCCAAAGCCCCCGCACTGGATCCCGCCGGAAAACCCATCACGGTTGAAGCGTGGATCACCGCCACGGCCCCCAACGGCGTCATCGTCGCCCGCGGCGGTCCCGCAGAAGGCTTCGCTCTCAGCCTCGAAACCGGCAAACCCGCGTTCCATGTTCGCTCCGCCAACCAGCTCTCGTCAGTCATCGGTTCCAAACGAATCGTCGGCGGCTGGCATCATGTGGCCGGCGTGCTCGCTCCGGACCGCAGTCTGAAACTCTACGTCGACGGCGAACTGGTCGGCGAAGGCAAAGCCTCCGCCCTCATCTCAAAAGATCCCGCACAGGGACTCGAAATCGGCAACGACGCCGGCTCCACAGTGAGCGACAATGTGGCCACCCAGTTCGTCGGCATCATCGATGAAGTGCGGCTCTACTTCGCCGAAATCGATGCCGCCACCATCGCCGCTCGATTCCACGATGGTGCCGAAATGCACCCCGATCCCGCGCTCGTCGTCAGCTTCGATGATGGCACCGCCCGCGATCTGTCTCTCCACCGCAACAACGGCACCATCAGCGGTGGCCGACCCGCCGAAGGCCGCTTCGGACAGGCACTCCAGTTCAGCGCCCGCAGAGCCGCCGCAGCCAAAAACAAAGCCGCCTCAGTCCCCGCAGCCGGAGGTGATCGCAACAGCCTGATTGAACCCCGCTGGAATAAGGATGTGCCCATCTATGTCCGCGCCATGGTCCTGTCCGGTTCCCGATTGTTCATCGCCGGACCACCCGACCTGATCGACGAAGAAGCCACCTTCCAGCAGCTGGCCGGGAAAGACCAGTCCGTCGAAACACTGCTCGCCACCCAGGACGACGCCATCGCAGGCCGCCATGGCGGAAAACTGCTCGCCGTCAATGCCGACACCGGCGACATCGAACTCACCCTGGAACTCAACTCCCTCCCCTCCTGGGACGGCCTCGCCGCCGCCCGCGGCCAACTCCTCCTCTCCACCCTCGATGGAAAAGTTGTCTGCTTCGCGCCGTAATGGAGCTCAGTCGGTTGAGAGATCCTGCAAAACAGCTGCGGAACCTGAGGGTCCTCGCTGGAGATGCTGCTCAGGAACGCTCGGCCCAAGGCTGGGACCTCCGGG
>JBJTOM010000509.1:0-6624 GCA_046074585.1 Planctomycetota bacterium
GGATGGACTGCTTAAGAACCCCGATACCTACCTGCCCTTCCGGCCGGAAACCGTCGGCGCCGGCGAAATCAGCCTCGTCCTCGGACGACACAGCGGTCGACGCGCCGTCGCCCACAGACTGCAGTGCCTGGGAATCCCCCACGATGATGCCCTCGCCACCACCGTCGCCGAACGCATCAAGCAACTCCCCAAAGGAGCCGTCGTCGATGATCCGCTCCTGCGACAAATCGTCGCCCAACTGCCTACTGCACCTCGATAGATCCCTCTTCCTCAGAACCCCGGTCGCCCTCCGCCACCCAGCTTAAACGCCCCTTCGCTGAATCCTGCGCAATCTTCAGCCTGTACGTCTCGCCGTCCTGAGCAGTACCCGTCCCTTCAAAGCCTCCCGACACCGGCGACAGCGATATGCTCGTCAGCTTCAGACGCTGAACCACTTCCGCCTCCACTTTGGGCTGCTTCCACGTGCCCGGCGTCTCTGAAGCACAACCCACAGACAGAGCCGTCAATAACACAACAGTTGTCAACTGGCATAGAGATTTCATCAGAAAGATTCCTTGGGGTGAGTGTTCAGTTTTCAGTGTTCAGTTTTCAGTGTTCAGTTTTCGATGCCTGCTTCCCAATGGCAGTCACTTTCGCCGTCCGGGGCCGCGAGAGTCGTCTTTCGCTCCGCGAAAGAACGCCATTAACATCCTTTCGCAGAGCGAAAGGCGACAAAGTGACTGCCATTGGCCTGCAGTCTGCAGTCTGCAGTCTGCTGTCTGCAGTCTGCTGTCTGCAGTCTGCAGTCTGCTGTCTGCAGTCTGCAGTCTGCAGTCTACCCTCAGTGGACGAGGACTTCGTCGAGGTTGAGCAGGAGTGTGGTGGTGAGCGTCCAGGCGGCGAGGGTTTCTGGGGGAATGCTGGTGTTGATTGGGGAATTGCCGACGGAAAGGAGTTGACGAGCAGCGGCGGGGTCGGCCTGGAAGCGGGCGAGGTCTTCTTCAAGGCCCTGCAGCAGTACCGTTTTTTCGGCGGGGGCGGGGCGTCTTGCCGTGACGGTGCGGAAGGCCCATTCCAGCTGTGCTTCAGCAGAGTCTCCGCCGCTGGTCAGGCTGCGTTCTGCCAGCTTTCGCGCGGCTTCGACCCAGGTGGTTTCGTTGAGCAGAGCGAGGGCCTGCAAAGGGGTATTGGTGCGGGACCGTTTGACCGTGCAGATTTCGCGGCTGGGAGCATCGAACAGGAGCATGGAAGGCGGCGCTGCCGTGCGTTTCCAGATCGTATACAGGCTGCGACGGTACAGCCCGGCACCCTGATCAGCCCTGTATCCCCGAAGGTCGCCGTAGCGGCTGGTCTCATCCCACACCCCATCCGGCATATACGGACGAACGCTCGGACCACCGATCTCCGGCACCAGGAGTCCGCTGAGCGCCAGCGCCTGGTCACGGAGCGTTTCTGCAGACAGACGGAACCGCGGACCGCGAGCAATCAGCCGGTTCTCCGGGTCGATCTGATGGTCGGCCGTCGACGCCCGGGCAGACTGTTGATAGGCAGCGCTCATCACAATCAGTTTGTCGAGCGCCTTGATGTCCCAGGCGTGCACTGGATGCCCGGCAACCGTGCTCACCGTGGTGGGCTGCATAAATTCTGCCGCCAGCCAGTCGAGCAGCTCCGGATGGCTGGGCCATTCGGCCTGAGACCCCAGATTCTCCGTGGTCCGCACGATCCCGGTCCCAAAGAAGCGTTCCCACGCACGGTTGGCCCAGACGCGGGCCGTGAGCGGATGATCGGGAGACACCAGCCACTGGGCGAAACCGAGTCGATTGCGGGGCAGATCCGCCGGGAAAGGAGCGATGGCGGCGGGGACTCCACGGTCCACCGGATCGCCCGGCCGATCATATTGACCACGCAGCAGGATTCGCGCTTCGCGTGGTTTCGCCAGTTCTTTCATCACCATCACCACGGGCTGCCGCGCCTGCTGGTCCTCCACCGCTTTCCGTGCGGTCTCCAGTCGTCCGCGAGCTGTGCCGGCCTCCATGTCACCGGTGTCGAGGAAATACTTCGTGACCACCTGCCGCTGGTCAGGTGACCGCTTGTCTACAGCGATCTGCAGGGCCACCCGCACCGCTTCAGGGAATGATGCACCGTGGGGAGCAAGCGTGGCAGGAGGAAGCCCGGAAGAGTAAACTTTGAAGCGGCCGATATTGTGGCCGTTGATGGCGTCGTGTCGCAGCGTGACCTGCAGTCGAGCATCGGCGGGAATGTCGATGGGAGCGGCCAGGGCAAACACAGCGCGACAGATTTCGCGGCGTGTCGGCCCATCAACCGCCCAGCCAGCCTGATTCCGTCGCTCCCGCTGCTGTCCGTCGAGCACTTTTGCGACGGGCCAGCCGTTCTGTTCGTAGTCGGCCACAGCCCGAACAAACTGCAGCGGCATCGGTTTGGCAAGCGACGGTGCAGTGATTTCGGCAAGGATGCCGCTGAGCACAAAATTGCCGTTGCTGAAACGCCCCAGACTCTGATTGGGAAGTCGCGCGTCCGGCAGACATTCCAGCAGCACGCCGGTAAAGACCCCGGCTGCGATGGAACTTTCCAGGCGGTATTCGTCGTGCGGAGCGTTGGGGCCACTCGCCAGCCACGAACCATCCGACTGCCGCTCCAGCACCGCGCCACCCGCACTGGTCACCTGCTCCAGTTCCAGCTGACGCCAGGCAGGTTCTTCGCTGGCAAGTTTGCAGAGCGTCTCGGCTTCCCATGCCGGCTGTCGCTCACCAGCCGTCTGCTCAAGCTCCTTCAGACGGGCCTCGATGAACGCCGTCTCCCGAGCCAGTTCGTCCAGGGCACGCTGGTGCTCCGGCGTGATCACCGTATGCACCGGACGACTGTTGCCGCGCCCAGGCGAACCTCCTTCACTGTCCAGCACTCCGCTCTCGTCGCTCGAATTGAAGAATGCAAACAGCTGATAAAACTCCCGCTGAGTGATCGGGTCATACTTGTGATCGTGGCAGCGGCAGCAGTTGAGTGTCAGGCCCATCCATGTAAGTCCCACAGTTTCCACGCGGTCAATGACAGTCTCCGCAAACCACTCTTCCGCGATTCGCCCGCCCTCGCCGTTCAGTCGCGTATTGCGGTTGAAGCCCGTGGCGATGATCTGCTCCTGAGTCGCTCCCGGCAGCATGTCTCCTGCCAATTGGTCAATCGTGAACTGGTCGAATGCATGGTTGCGGTTGAAGGCGCCAATCACCCAGTCTCGCCACGCCCACATCTGCCGCGACGAATCCACCTGGAAGCCGTTGCTGTCAGCATAACGGGCGAAATCGAGCCATTGCTGAGCCATTCGCTCGCCATAACGCGGAGATGCCAGCAGGCGGTCCACCACACGTTCATAAGCCTCTGATGACGTGTCCGCCAGAAACGCGTCGATCTCGTCCAGCGTCGGCGGGAGTCCCGTGAGGTCCAGTGTGACGCGGCGAATAATCGTCTCACGCGATGCGTCCCCCGCACCACTCAAACCCGTCCCCTCCAGACGCCGCCGGATCAACACGTCAATCGGATGCTCACCAGCAGCCGCCCGCTGCGGTAACGGTGGACGCTGCACCGGCTGAAAGGCCCAGTGACCCTCCCACGCCGCCCCCTGCTCAATCCACTGACGGAGCGTCTCCTGCTGCTTCGGTGTCAGCGTCCGGCCGGTTTCCGGAGGTGGCATATGCAGGTCCGCATCGCCACTGATCACGCGCTGCCACAGCAGGCTCTCAGCTGGTCGGCCCGGAACAATCGCCGGACCAGAATCGCCGCCCCGTCGAGCCGCCTCCGGCTGATCCAGTCGCAGCCCCCCCTTCCGCTGCTGCTCGTCCGGACCGTGACACTGAAAACACGCATCCGACAGAATCGGTCGCACGTCGCGGTTGAAGGCCACCTGCCACGCATACGCCGGCGATGGGATCAGCAGGTCAGTGATCAGAGTCAACAGCAGGCAGCAAAGGAGACGCATAGTGGTGTCGGCCTTCAGGAAACAATCGAGATCCTGTCGTCTGAATGAATCAATCAAAATCCGGTTGGAATTCGCAAACGGTAAACGGACCGAAATTCCGCAGGGATTTGCCTTGCATCGGTACGCTCTACGCAATCACCCCCGTGACCACCTGTCCAAAGACATCCGTGAGCCGTTCATCACGGCCCTGATGAAAGGTGGTGAGACGCGTGTGATCAAATCCGAGCAGATGCAGGATGGTGGCATGCAGGTCGTGCAGATGCACACGGTTCACAACCGCCTCAAAACCAAACTCGTCCGTTTCACCCCACGACATGCCACCCCGAACACCCCCGCCCGCCAGCCACATCGAAAATCCGTACGGGTTGTGATTCCGGCCCGGTGCATTCGGACCTTCACTGAACGGCATCCGACCGAATTCACCGCCCCAGATAATGAGCGTTTCATGGAGCAGTCCTCGCTGTTCGAGGTCGGTGAGCAACCCCGCAATCGGCTGATCCACCTCCGCGGCATGGCGACCATGGTTTTTTTCGATGCTTTCGTGAGCGTCCCAGGTTTCTTCCAGATGACCGCCACCCGAATACAGCTGCACAAACCGCACTCCCCGCTCGATCAGCCGTCGCGCCACCAGACAGTTGCGGCCAAACTCGTCCGTGGGCTGCTGACCCACCCCGTACAACTCCAGCGTCGCTCGAGACTCCTCCGCGATGTTCACCGCCTCAGGAGCCGCTGACTGCATACGCCACGCCAGCTCGTAAGAATTGATCCGCGCCGCCAGATCGTCCCCCCCCGGACGCTCCCGCAGATGCTCGTGATTCAGCCTCTGCAGCAAATCCAGCTGCTCACGCTGGATCGCTGGTGTCACCTCCCGAGGACCCCGCAGGTCCAGAATCGGATCCCCAACCGGACGAAACAGCGTCCCCTGATACGCCGCCGACAGAAAACCACTCGACCAGTTCGGCTGGCCACTGATCGGACCGCCACGTCGATCCAGAATCACCACATAACCAGGCAGACTCTGGTTTTCAGTGCCCATCCCGTACGCACACCATGCACCCAGACTGGGGCGACCGATAAATGTCTTGCCCGTATTCATCGCTACCAGCGCCGAACCGTGCGCGTGACTGTCCGTGTGGCACGAACGAATCACCGCCAGCTTGTCCGCATGACGCCGCACAGCCGGGAAGTAGTCGGAGATCATCAGACCACTTGCGCCACCCGGTCGAAAAGGACGAAAGGCAGGCGTCAGAAAACCGACTCTGCGACCACCGGAATTGATGTAGCTGCGACCAGGCGGGAGCGGCTGACCGGCGTATTTCTGCAGAGCTGGCTTGTAATCAAACGTATCGACCTGGCTGGGAGCACCGTTCATCATCAGAAAGATGCACGCCTTCGCCTTCGCCGGAAAATGCACGGGACGCGGACTGAGCGGTCCCGGAATGTCCGCGGAGGCCCGCTGCGCGAAAAAACCGTCCTGCTCCAGCAGACCCGTCAATGCGACTCCGGCGAAGCCGTTGCCCATCTGCCAGACCAGTTCACGGCGAGGAATCTTGGACTGCATGGCAACAATCGCCCAGGGACGCGGGAGACGAAATGAAAACCGGCCACTCTTCAACGCGAAGTGTACTCAGAGTCATGCCCCGATTGCCAGCCCACAGAGCGTTGCCTCTGCTGCACGAACGTGCTGCCAGGAAATCGCCCCGGTCGATATGGAAATATCCATGGAATGCTGAGGTGACCAGCCTTGCAGGGGCATGAAACACCCGTTTGATTTTTCGCGCAGATCCTCGGCCGAGGGGCAAGCGGATACCTGTTGCTTTCAGTGTGTATGTGTTCCCCCAGACCGTTTGACAATCACGACTCAAATGACGCCACCGTCGGACGGCAGTCCGCGGGCAACAGCGCTGCCACGGCCTTCGCGGGTACGTCAGCGGACTGGGAACCCAACGAAAAGGACCCTGGAACTCACCCCCGTTTCGTCACGCCGGCCCCTGCGTCCCCTGCGCCCCATTACACAACCGCGCAAGACACAACCCCCGAGCCGCGCCCGTGAGGAAGCGGGCCACCCCTGCACCGACTGCGTTTCGAAGTGAGAAGGTAACCGTTCACAGAGCGATTCGCTTTCCGAGGTCGACTTCGCAGAAGGCATCCTATAGGTGCCGATTACACGGGACTTAGAGTTCTGCGTGTATAAAGATCCCGGGAAGCAGACTGGAAACTTGTGGGGACGGCTTGCAGGGAAGATGGGGACCAGCCCCCAGCACCCCGGGAGGCCATCATCAGGTTTGCCGCTTGCGAGGCGCGCTGAATGCGTCCGGACCAGCGACGATTTCAATCATGAATCAGTCAGTTCTGGAACAGATTCCAGATCACAGGCTCGGTCGCTTATCTGTGCAATCTGCGTGATCTGTGGTTGAACCAGAGAATCGGATTTGGAACACAGATTTCACAGATTCCACGGATGATACGAGCTTTTCAGTCCCGTGTCTGTGCGATTCTCTGCGGTTGTCACCGTGCACTGAGCGATCAGTTTTGCGCGATCAGTTTGGGTGCAGGTTTGTTGTGGAAGGCAGCCTTGATGGCAGTCCGGATGGAGTCGAAAGGTCGCCTCCCCAGTCGTCGACAGGTTTCCGCGGTCTTCGGCTCGCTGCAAAGAG
>JBJTOM010000510.1:0-5971 GCA_046074585.1 Planctomycetota bacterium
CCTCCGCATCGCCTCCGCAGCCCCCCGCGCGGGACTCGTCGGTGGCCTGCTCCTGATCTGCTGCGCCGTCATGGTGCTGCTCCAAACCTTCAACTTCGGAACCATCGGCACTTCCGCCACAGACGCCTCCGCCGACACCCCGCCTGCCGAAACATCATTGGCCAAAACATCACCGGCCAAAACATCACCGGCCACCCCGCGATCACTCAACACCCCCAACGATCCCACCGCCCCGGGCACCGCCGAACTCTCGCTCGCAGGTCTGCCCGTGCTCACCGTCCTCATCGACGAACGCTCCTATCGCGTCCAGGTCCCCGCAGAACCCGAACCCCTCTACCGCGACTGTTCTCTTGAACTCATCCGCACACTTGCCAACACCACCACCGGCGATTCCAACGGTATCCGAGTTCGCATCCTCCGTCGCGAAACCGCGCGCCAATCCGCCGAAACCGCCCTCCAGCAAACACTGGAACAGGCCGGCATCACCATCGACGCCATCTTAATGCCCTCAGAGACCGTCCCGTAAGTTGATATCGTGGTCACCCGCACGACAGCCCCCGGCGACACGCATCCAGCTCGATCGGCCCCGGAACGCTGTCCCCGTCAGTCCTCGTCCCGCTGATCCAGCCAACTGCTTCCTGTGGTGACGTCCACCACCAGCGGCACATTCAGCTGCATCGCGTTCTGCATGCAATCGCGAATCTGCGGAATCAAACCCGCCGCCGCGTCCTTCGGGCATTCCAGCACCAGCTCGTCGTGAATCTGCAGCAACAGTCGCGCAGGACTGTGGGTTTCATCCAGCAGTCGCTGCACGTTGAGCATCGCCTGCTTGATCAGGTCCGCGGCTGTTCCCTGCAGCACCGTATTGATCGCGGTTCGCTCCGGCATGTTGCGGTTCAGTCCCGTCGTGCGACGAATTCCCGTAATGGCCCGGCGGCGATTGGCCAGTGTGCGGGCATAGCCACTGCGCGCCGTTTCTTCCAGCACCTGCTCACAGAACGCCGCCACTCCGGCATACCGCCGAAAGTACTGATCAATGAATTCCGCGGCCGCGTCCTTTTCGATGCCCAAAGCCGCAGCAAGGCCCCACGGAGTCTGGCCGTAGATCACGCCGAAGTTGACCGCCTTCGCAATCCGCCGCTGCTCCCCGGTCACCTCAGCCAGCGGCACCGCAAAAACATCGGCTGCCACCGCCGCATGAATGTCAAGGCCCTCGCGAAACGCCTCACACAACGCCGCATCACCACTGAAATGCGCCAACACTCGCAGTTCAATCTGCGAATAGTCCGCACAAATCAACGTCCAGTCCTCAGATTCCGGCCGAAAGGCCGCTCGCACCTGCCGCCCCTCCGCAGTCCGCACCGGAATGTTCTGCAGATTGGGATCGCTGGAACTTAAACGCCCCGTCGCCGCCACCGTCTGATGAAAGGACGTATGAATGCGGCCCGTCCGCGGATGCACAAGCGCCGGCAGGGCATCGAGATAGGTGCCGCGGAGCTTGATCAGGTGCCGTCGCTCAATGATCGCAGCCGGGAGCGGATGCAGGTTCGCTAATTCTTCCAGGACCTCCTGATCCGTGCTCGCACCCGTCTGCGTTTTACGAATCACCGGCAGCTTAAGATCCGTAAACAGCACCGCCGACAGCTGTTTGGGCGAATCGATATTGAAGGTCCGCCCCGCCTGACGAAAGATCTCCGCGGTGAGCGTCTCAATTCGCCCGCCAATCTCCACGCTCTGCCGGCACAGCTCCGCTGCCTCCACACGAATCCCCGTGTGCTCCATCCGCGCCAACACCCGAATCAACGGCTCCTCCAGATCCCGATACAGCGCCAGCAGGCCCTCAGTCTCCAGTCCGGTTTTCAGGGGACGACAAACGCGCATGAGCACCTGCAGGCGCCCCGCAGCTGCCCTGATGACTTCTTCTTCACCCGCTGCCGCCGGTTCGCCGTCATCATCAAACATGGTCCGCTGACGTGGCTTTGAGACGGCTGATGAGGACTGCAGCATCGCTCCCGTGCCATGCCGCTCCGCGATCTCCATCAGCGAATGCCCCCGCGCTCCGGCATCCAGCAGGTAATCTGCAATCGAGGCATCAAAGATCATCGCCGGCAGTGGCAGGTCCGCATTCAACAGCACGTGACACAGCGGCTTCGCATTCACCACACACAGCTCGCCGCGAAACCCGCTGAGCAGTTTCAGCAGGGCCACAGCTGTCGCTGATTGCTGCTCGTCCCCAACACTGGCCCGCCGAGACCACCGATATTCTCTCCCCCCCCCCAACAGCACGGCTCCTGTGAGCACTCGGTCACGCACCAGACTGCCACCAATCAGCGGCTCCACGCAGAGCACCTCAGCCGACGCAAGCTCCCGCTCCGCAGCCATCACTCCGGCAGCTTCCATCAGCTCCACCCGCGGCACGTCATCGGACGTCACTGCCGACACACCCTGCTGGCGTGCGGACGTCTGCACGGACCTCTGTGATGGCCCGTTGCCGGTGGACGGCCCTGCGCTGGACGCCGAGTCCCCGCCAGCCTTCAGCCCGGACGCCAGGGCCCCTGCTGAATCAACAGATCCCGTCCCCGATTCCCCAGTCACACCGACCACCGCACGCATCTTCGCAGCGTAACTGCGAAATCCCAGGTCCGTGAACAATTCCAGCAGTGCGGCCGCATCCGGTTCACAAACCCGCGCAGCCTCAAAGTCGATCTCCAGCGGCAGATTGCGGCGCAAACGCACCAGTTCCCGGCTGAGCAGTGCCTGATCGGCGTACTGACGCAGATTCTCCTGCAGCTTCTTTCCAGGGGCCCTGTCGGCATGAGCCAGGATCTCATCGAGATTTCCAAACTGTTCGATCAGCGTCTTCGCGGTCTTTGGTCCCACCTTTGGAACACCGGGAACATTGTCGACCGCATCACCCACCAGTGACTGAAAATCCACAACCTGATCCGGGCGAATACCCCAGTCTTCCAGCAGTGAGGCTTCGGTGAAGAATTCGTTCTTCCGGCAGTTCCACATCCGCACTTCCGGTCGGAGCAGCTGGCGGTTGTCCTTATCAGTTGAGACGATCACCACGTCCATCCCGCGGGCGACCGCCTGCTCCGCAACAGTGGCGATGACATCGTCCGCCTCCCAGCCCGGGCAGTCAATGTCCGGGATTCGAAAGCCCCGCAGGAGCTGGCGAATCAGGGGAATCTGGGGCGTCAGATCCTCCGGAATCTCCCCGCGATGCGCCTTGTACTCAGCATAAATCTCTTCGCGCTTCCCCGGACCAGGTGAATCAATCGCACAAATCAGATGTGTCGGCTTGAGCTCCAGAAGGCTGAACAGATCCCGAGTCATGCCGAAAACGGCATTTGTCGGCTGGCCCCGAGTGCCCGTCATCGCCGGGATGGCGTGAAACACCTGAAACATCAGAGAAAAAGTGTCGATCACGTAGAGACAATCGCGAGCCATTGTGGAAATCTGCCGATTAACTGGACTCTATGCTGCCGTTTCGGCGGGTTTGCGCGCACAATTCCCGCGAGGGGCGTGGATGAATCCCGGCGATTCTGCCGAATCACACGCTGAAAACAACACCACGGCCGCTCCGCTTCTGCCATTCCCCGGATTTGTTTCGCACCAGCAATTCCGGGCGGTGGGATCTTTGCAATTGGCTGCAACTTGTGTAGACTGCTGGTTTCCGGAATTTCCGTCCACTCCCAATTTTCCATTAGGTACAGGAGGGTTTTTGTGGTTAAGTTGCGTTTGCGTGATAACGAAAGTGTCAATGAAGCAGTGCGTCGGTTCCGGAAACTTGTCGAGCATGCCGGCGTCAAAAAAGAAATGCGCAAACGCGAATTCTACGAAAAACCCAGTGATATCCGCCGCCGCGATCGCCGCCGCGCCGAAATGCGTGCCCGCCGAGCCAACCAACCCCCCGAACTCGACATGCAGTAAAGTCGCTCCTGACCCAAAAACCTCCCCGGTCACTCGCGACTCACATCTCCACTCCATCCAACAGCCCGAATCACGCTCCCCGTCAGCTCTCCCTGATCGGCAGCCTGCTCGGGCTGAGTTTTTTCCCCACCCCCGCCCCCGCCCCCGCCCGCAGACGGCCGTCCGGCGGCTCAACAGCTCAATTTCCGCCCGTCCGTTCACGAACTCTCAAGACAGCCGATTCACCTGACCTCCGGTTTCTCTCCCCAGCTCGCCGCCGGCTGATCCGAAACCATCCTCAGACGCCGATTCTTCACCTGCTGCAATCGCCGACATTCCTGCCGCAGCTGATCCAGTTTGGTATCTCCCGGATTCAACTCCGCGCACGCCAGAAACAGCTGGTCTGCTGTCTCATAGTCTTCGCGTTCCATCAGCAGCATTCCCATGGCACGTCTGGGAAATTCGGAATCCGGAGCCAATGTCGCGGCTCGCCGCAGCAGTGTTTCCTGAATGGCAGTCATTCGCTGTTCTCCGGCCGTGGCTGCGGCCTGCATCAGAAACTGCGAAATGCTCCGGTGTGTTGGCGACTCGTCCGGCAACTCCGCCACGTCAGCTTCCGCCGCTGCTCCAGCCAGCGGCTCCAGGTCGAATGACCTCGAATCTTCTTCAGTAACCTCAGCATCGATCGCCGCCATCGCCTTGAACTCCGCCTCCGGAATGTGCCGCGACTGTTCAGCAACCACCTCCAACAGACGCCGCAGATCACTCGCACTCCGCTGCTGCCTGCAGGCCGCAAATACGTCCTCAAGTTCCGTCAGATTCGGGCGGAAATTCTGCAGCAGGGACTGCACGGGAAACCTGGGAGCCAGTGCCGAACACATGCGTCGTCGAATGCGGCGATTGGAGTGAAAGGCGGCGTTCCACTGCACCACAGCTTCGTCCGGCTGACCGCTCAGAAACAACGCCTGACCCACCGTGAAACGAATTTCCGGATCGAAGCGTCCCAGACGCAGTGTCTGAGCAATCGTGGGCAGGTGCCGGCGGTCCTGCGGATCGCGCAGAAAACCAGTGCTCGTCAGATACTTCCACGCCTCAGTCTGCAGCGGACACAGCCGCAGCGCACTGCGACTCATCGTATCCGCCAGCAACGGCAGTCGAATCGCCTGACCAAACGCGCGGTTCAGAAACTCGACCATGTCTTCACGACGAGCAAATCCGGAACCCAGCACCGCGTCTCGTATCTGCACAAGCGGCAGTGGATTCTCACCTTCCGCCTGCTGCAGTTCAAACAGCTGCAGGCTGCGGCGGGCCAGATGCACCGCCACGTCCGGATGGCTGGGCCAGGCTTTCCACGATTTCAACAGCAACGCCAGCTGCAGCCGCAGCTCCTCGATTCGCTGACGATTGTCCGCCCCCTGTGCATCTGGGGAGCGATCGTAGGTGGCCGTTTCGCCCGGCCCGCCAGACTCGTCTGCGAACCGCTGTGAGCTGTCATCAGGGTTCGCGGAGGCGTTTACCGTCAGCTCGTCCGCTTCACCCACCGGCACCCGCTCGTCCGACCCCGCGCTGCGTTCGGCCGCACCGAGTCGCTGCTGGAAGGCGGTCACCAGATAACGATGCCACCAGTGTTCGCCGGCAATTCGCCGCTGCAACTCCGGCTGAACACTCGCCAGCAGCAGCAGCAGCCCGGCAGCGATCCCCAGCCAGGCCGCTCGTGGAAGCGGAAGCCCCGATTCCGGATTGTCCACAGAACTCAGACGCACCGCTGCCACCACCAGCGCCAGCGTGGTCACCACAATTGCAGGGACATACCAGATGAAATCCGCAAATGAGTGCACCAGTCCACCGGCGAGAGCAGCGGCAGTCGCGGCCAGAGCGGCCGTGCGACCGCGATCACTGCGCCGGAACATCGCCAGCGAAATTCGCAGCCCAATGATCCCCAGCCCCAGCGCCACCAGAATTACTCCCGTCCAGCCTGTCTCCAGAGCCAGATTCACCACGAACTTTCTGCATGAGAAAAAGTGCAGGTCGCATAATCAGCCAGATCCTCCATGTA
>JBJTOM010000511.1:0-1746 GCA_046074585.1 Planctomycetota bacterium
GTGCAGGTCCCGGACCCGAAGGTGAACAGGATGAGCCGTCGCAGGCTGGTGGTGTGGCCGCCCGTAAAATAGTCCTCTGCGCGCACACGCCTTGAGTGGCCAACAGCCATTCGCAGCATGACCGCAGTCATCAGCAATACACAAATCCAGTCGGCTGGGTTCATGATTCACGGGGTTCAGGGGGAGTCCCTGCTTTTGCAGTTTGAGGCAGATGGCCCACCTGATGAGAGGATACCGTTCGGCGGAGGCTGCAAAAGTCACGGCAGCCGAGTTTTCGAGAATCGGTCGAAATGCGAAGATTCAAGGGGGGCAGGTCCAAAAGTCGGGAAATCGGTATCGACGAGGTCCGCCACCTGCGGGAGATGCGGGACATGTGACAGGTGGTGTCTGGTATATGGTGTGTGGAGTATGGTGTGTGACGGGTGAGGAATTGCCGGGCGACCAGCCGTCCTGATTCTGACGATTCCGCCACCGCACATTCCACATCCCCCGACTTATTCCGCAAATTCGGCGCCATTCATCCCCGTTAATCCAGCGTATGTTCATCGTTCTCAATGCCGCTTCCCCGCGAAGTCGATGATTGCCCACGTTTTCAGGTCACTCTGCACGAGCTTTTGCAATGCAAACCGCCCAGCTTGCCGCTGATCTCGCCACAAAAATCTCCACCCGTGCTGCCCGAATCGGCATCATCGGACTGGGCTACGTCGGGCTGCCACTGATCAGTGCCTTCACCAACGCCGGCTTCAGATGCCTGGGCTTTGACGTGGACGAGTCGAAAATCCAACTGCTGCAGCAGGGCAAAAGCTATATCCGCCATATTCCGTCGGCCACCATCGCAGACTGGAATCAGCGGGGTGTGCTGGATTCCACCGGCGACATGTCTCGACTGCAGGAAGCCGACGCACTGCTCATCTGCGTCCCCACACCGCTGAATGAATCCCGGGATCCCGACCTGCAGTACATTGAGTCAACGGGCCGCGCGATTGCCAAAGTTCTGCGGCCTGGACAACTTGTGATTCTGGAGAGCACGACCTACCCCACCACGACCCGCGATGTGCTGGTGCCGATTCTCAACCAGAACCCATCCGGGCTGATCTGCGGCCAGGATTTCTTTGCCGCCTTCAGCCCTGAACGGGAGGACCCCGGCAACCCCAACTACACGGCGGCCGGGATTCCCAAGGTGGTCGGAGGCACCGACCAGCACTCCGGTGATCTGGCAGCCGACCTCTACAGTCACGCCATCGTGAAAGTGGTTCGCGTCGACAACGCTGAGATCGCCGAAGCCTGCAAAATCCTTGAAAACACCTACCGCGCGGTCAATATCGCCCTTGTCAATGAACTGAAGATGCTCTTCGATCGCATGGGGATCGATATCTGGAAGGTGGTCGACGCGGCAAAAACCAAGCCGTTTGGCTTCCAGGCGTTCTATCCGGGACCAGGTCTTGGCGGACACTGCATTCCCATCGATCCGTTCTACCTGAGCTGGCTTGCCCGTCGATATGGCATGAGCACTCGATTCATTGAACTGGCCGGGGAAGTGAACACGTTCATGCCCCGCTATGTGGTCACCCGCGTCGCCGATTTTCTGAATGATGTGGGCAAGCCCGTTCGCGGCAGCCGTATCTGCATTCTCGGGATGGCGTATAAGAAAGACGTCGACGATCCTCGGGAGAGCCCATCGTTTGAGCTGCTGGAGCTGCTGCTGCATCGGGGAGCCGTCCTCACCTACAGCGACCCGCATGTGCC